>NZ_JBTYKD010000381.1:0-50399 GCF_054880495.1 Nostoc sp. | reverse complement strand
GATTAAAGGTATAAGAGTCATAGTTATCAATAATTAATGTTTGCATACATACTAAATTAACTACTATATAGAACATTTTTGCACTTAGAATAGCAACATTTTAGACGTAGGTTGGGTGGAGCGGAGCGCAACCCAACATATATCAGGATGTTGGGTTACGCAAAGCCTCCACCCAACCTACAATTTTTTTGCCACATTTTAGTGTCCTCCGCGCCTCTGTGGTTCGTTATTTTTTATTTAATGTATACTATAGCAATCCTGAATCATTCGTAAGAAACAAGAGCCTCGACTTCTTCAAGAAGTCGAGGCTCTGAATTAAATAAGATTACTATATGTCTAAGAAAACTTTCGCGGATGAAAAATCGTAAAGTCTTGCATATTGCTTGTTTGCCAAAGGTCGGGTTTATATGGGATTTTCGCTAAGTCTCGCCCCATTTCTGGACTTTATCTTCTTATTCTTGACCCTGATTTGCGGTAAATCTTTTTTATCTTTGTAAAAGTAACAGATTTCCACTAGAGTTGGCCATATTTCTAGAGAACCGTGAAATTGACTAATGACATCATCGATAATTCTGGAAACGTTTTGCTGAAAAAAGTCGGGTTCAAACCCATAAAATGCTCTCGATAAGTTCTCAGCAAAAAATTGCAGGGACTGCTTACGTTCTTCATTCTGGGTAGACATTGAAGCTTTGACTACCTGGCTGTGGATAGCAGAGATTTTTTCCAGGATTTCTTCCGAATCTAGCAACGTCACCTCGCCAGAGTAATCAAACTTGATTCCCAGGTCATCAAGATGATAAACACTGCTTTTAATCTTCTTTTTCAGCAGGCTACATATTTCCTCATTAAAGAGTTCACTAGCGAGAGGATTACGCATATAGTTATTTCTTATGTGGTTTTGGACAGCATCAACGTGTGCAGCGACAATCCCCTCTTGCTGTATCCAAATCCTGTAAATATAATCTTCAAACCTCAGGCGAGTTGGGAAAAAGGGTGGTAAACCTAGCTGATTATCATATCCAGCGACTCCACAATCCATTCTCCAGTTTTTGTTAGTAATAACAGGTCGAAAATTCGTAAGAATATAAAAATCATTCAGGTCATTTGGACTTATTTGGTTTTCATCATTGAGATACATCTGAATAAAATCAAGTGTATCGATATCATTAGTTCCTGTGCGAAAAGTCTGAGCAATCTTGACGATGGCATTATTCAATACTCTTCCCTGTTGTAATAAGAGACTATTTTCCCGAAAGTAACCCTTAGTCGTATTGGTTTCTAAATCCATTGCTGTATCGACAACCAACTCTCCAGCCTCGAAGTTTTCCGGTACATGGCAGGCTTTTTGACCTAGAACATCACTAAAGGCTGTGAGTAAGTCAAAAGATTTATGGATGTACCCGCCTTGCTGATTTGACTTGATTAATTTACCTCGACATATTTCATCGCCTGTTAAAGATTCTGGGCTAGTTTCAATTAATGCATCTGGTCGCATATCGTCATCTGCACTAACCATTAAATGACCAAGGGTATACATCAGTGTGAAGTTGCGATTTCCTCCATAACTAGGTCGGAATAAGTTTTTGACTAATGATTCTAGTTTCTTATCGCGCAGTCTTTCATTTAAAAATGTAATAAATTCCTCTTTCTGTTGGGGTCCGACATAAAACACGTCATTGACAGTCTTAGTCTGTTCTAAAATTGGGTAATATTTCTCGTGGTTGGCAATGCTTGAATCATCAAATACGATAATTTTTAAAGCATGACCATTTGCCCAGAAATTCTCATCATATTTTTCGATGGTCTGTGCTACATCTCTCAATCGATGAGTCGGAATAACAAATATCGTCTCTTTTTGTTTCATAAAATGTGTTCAGGTTTATAAAAGTAGATTTCAACACTTCAAACTCTGTTTAAATGTTCTCAGCTTACTAATCACTGCATCGCTGTTATTGCTCTTTCATCAAGATTAGTCAACTAAATTAAACTGATACATCGTTACCGATTTCCAGCTTATTTTTACTACGCTCCAACTCTTCCCAGAGTGCTTCAATTTTACCGAAAGCTTCTTCAGGAGATAGTTTTCCACCCGTTTCTAAACTACTAATGTAGCCAACTTTTTGAGCAAATTTTTGGAGATTGGCATTAAATACTAAGTTCTTTGGCTTAACTTGACCGTAGTAGCTACTGCGAGGGTAGAGAAAGCTATTTTTATCTTTATAATTCAATTGTGTCATTAATTTACTCATGATCAAAAACCTAGTTTTTTAACTCCAAAAATTACGAATTAGGAATTAGTCAAAGGTTATCGGAGTGCTGTAATCGTGCTATTTTCCGATGGCGATTTGAAAGGCTTCAGCAACAGGCCCTAAAACCAAAACCGGAAAAAATGTCAATGCTCCCAGAATCAAAATGGTGGCGGCAGTCACGCTGGTAAATAGTTTGGTATCTGTACTTAGGGTTGCCCTTGAGGGAGGTACGGGTTGCTTGGATGACAGGCTATCTGCTAGCAGTAACAAAACAATGATCGGAATAAACCGTCCCATCCAGAGGGTAAATGCTGTTGTCAGGTTCCACCACAAAGCAGTGGGAGCGGGTTGGGTGTCTGCCAAGCCTTCAAAACCGGAACCGTTGCCCGCCGCTGCCGATGCATACTCGTAAATCACTTGTGTAAACCCGTGAAAGCCAGGATTACTCATGCCTGAAAGTTGCTCAGGAAAAGCTAGGGTAATACCACTGGGCAGCAAAATTAATAGTGGGTGGATCAGAATAATTACGCTTGCTAGGGTAATTTCGCGTTTCTCAATTTTTCGTCCCAAAAACTCTGGCGTTCGTCCCACCATTAAGCCAGTCAGGAACACTGCCAAAAACATATAAACTACCAAAGAAGCGGCACCAGTGCCCATTGCTCCCCAGATCACTTGCAAAAACAGGTTGAGCAAAGCACAAAATCCACCAGACGGCATTAACGAGTCGAACATACCGTTAGCAGAACCAGTCATGGTTGCTGTTGTAGTGATGGCGAATAACGCAGTTTCCGCCCAGCCCAACCGGACTTCTTTACCCTCCAAATTGGGCTGCTGACTACCCAACAGGGCATTGACGGCGGGATTGCCCTGATACTCACCGATCGCAGTCACACCAATTAAGACTACAAAAATGGTGAACACCATCCAGAACAGCAAACGAGTCTGTTTTAAGTTACCGATGAAGATACCATAGGTATGAAGTAATGCTGTGGGAACCAGCAACATTGCCACCACTTGCAGCAAATTTGTACCGCCATTGGGATTTTCAAAAGGATGAGCAGAGTTGCCACCAAAAAAGGCTCCACCGTTCTCACCTAGCACTTTGATGCTTTCAAAGTGGGCAATCGGGCCACGAGCGATCGCCTGAGTTGCTCCCTCTAAGGTAGTAATATTTACAGGACCTGCCAGGGTTTCGGGTACACCACCCAACATCAACAACACCGTACTGACAATAGCCAAGGGTAGCAGTACTCGCGTCATTGAGCGAGTCAAATCTACATAAAAGTTGCCCAAAGGTCTACCTATTAAGCCGCGAATGAAGGCAATTCCCACCGCTAATCCCGTAGCAGGTGCAATAAACATTAAGAAGCCCAAGGCTATGATCTGGCTCAGGTAGGACATTGTGCTTTCTGGGACATAGTGTTGCAAATCTGCCGCAACCAAAAAAGAAATCGTGGTGTGTAATGCTGTATCCCAAGTGGGCATTCCTAAATTAGTAGGATTCAACGGTAGTGAACTCTGAAACATCAGTAGCAACAGGGCTAAAACTGCCATTGCTGTATTGCTGAGTAGCACAGCGATCGCATATTCTCTTCCAGTCATGCTCTCTTGCGGTTCAATACCAATGAGGAGATAAATTAAGCGCTCCAATGGGTTGATCAGTGGATCGAGCCAGGTTATTTGCATCAAAAAGACTTCAGCTATGTAGCGTCCTAGTATTGGTACTGACACCACAACCAAGAATAGGGTAAGGAAGATTTGCACAAAGCCTTGGAGCATACTGGGGATTGGCATAAAGCGATCGCTATAGGGGTAGCGGGAAACTCACCTATTATAGGTAGAACAACTCTATTTAGGCATATAATCAGAGCAATTGAGTGCTTCTTTAGTTAGAGCAGTGGAAGGGTGTACTGCACACTTTAGATAGTTGTTGTTGTTAAAAAATTGGCAGTTTTTACAGGGTTGTTGCTGTAAATCTTTGATGCTTACTATTTCGTCTTTATCTTGTACTGCATTTTGGGCTGCATCTTGTACCGCTTTTGAGGCAGATGAAACGATAAAAACGACAATTCCCCAAACAATCATGAAGGAAATATGAGCCAAAAACACTGCTAAAAAGGGAATGTCTCCCTGCTGTGGTCTTGGATGATTAACTGTTGTCTTAGGTACGATTGCTTCAATTAGGGTGGACTGATGAACACTTTTTTGGGCTGATACATCAAGTCGGAAAAAGTCCGAAATATGCATATTAAAAACCTTTAGTTAGTCGAACTCACATTTAGTAAAGGTCATCTCCAATTAAACATCTTTAGAAACTAGCGAGATACAGCTTTGCTTGGTTTCCATCCCCGGTTTTTGAAGATATTTGCTATTGAAAATAAACCAGAATAATTAGTTAGTTGCAACTTTTCTCTACTTGTTACCTCATCACTATCTGCCTCAGTCTCGGTGTGGCTGCTCCAAGGAGAGGTAATAACTTTAATCTGATGAATCTTAATTAATCCGCAATAGTTGAGGACAACGGCACCCCAAGCCGTAGTTTCTGGCTTCATATGAGTAACCAAAAGTGTAGAAACTCCTGCTGCTAACCAATCCCCTTGTAATATGGGTGGAGCTTCAACAATCACAATCGATTCAGTGGGAATAGTATGGCTGGCTCTAATTCTTTGCCCACCCAGAAACAGAGTTTCGATAAAAAATATCAGATTGCCTTTAGAGTAAATATCGCTAATTTCGCCCTTAAATTGGGTTGTAATTGGAGTACCTAAATGTTTAATCATCTTCGGGTCAGCTGGATGATAAGAGAAGAAGTAAATATTCATCTATCTAATAATATGTGGAAGGTAAATTAGCTAGAACCTCTGAATCATCAGAATCAACAGATTGGCTGGCTGTTGCTCGAGCTTCCAGCAAGCAACTGTTGAGGGAATAGTAAACAGAATGAATTTTCTTGAGAGTTACTTTGAGAGCCGGAACCATCATGGGATGGGTTGCGATCGCTAAGATATAGTCTCCAGCAAAAATTGCCGGATTATCTGTTGCGGAAATGACTTGACTTTCTCGTAAAATTCCTAGAAAAACGCATTGATCGGGTAATTGAATTTCAGTTAAATGAATGCCACAGTAAACACTATTAACTTGGATTAAAACACCAAACAGGCTTGGTTCTAAAGCTTTTTTATTTTTTAACACAAAACATTTTTTAACTCTAATAGTATTGTGCAATATTCTCCAGAGAAAATATGCTTTTTTTTAGATATATTTTCAGGATATATAAAATGTATTAAACAAAATCAAATATATGTTTATTAATTAGCTTTGGAGGCATATATTTAGAGATATAGTTTTGATATAGGAATCATATTTGATTTCTGAAAAATCTATCAGGACTTACGTTACTTACAGCTATTTTCAGGTAAATAGACCACGCGGTAGGGGCACAGAAAAAGCTCATTGGTGTCAACTTAACGTAGAAGTTAGGCAAGGCATGCTTTCGAGGTTTCACCCTCACAAGAACAGCCCCTCTCCCAATTTTGGGAGAGGGGAGCAAATTCTCTAGTTCCCCGAATCCCAACTTGGGATTCGGGGTTAGGGGATGAGGGCAAAACGTCTTCTCAAAGCAACTTTTTTCTTAAGTTGACACGCATGAGCATTGCTGTGCCCCTACGACAGATATGGTTCAAATACATGAAAACTGCTGTAATTATTCGTGAACAAAAAAAATCCCCGACTTATTTAATAAGTCGGGAATCTAAACTTTTCGATTTTAAGTAATCATTAAGGATTGCTATAGATAAGCATTCCGAATAGGAGGCGTAACAGTAATCAGGAAAACTCCCTTTTCGCTATTTTCCATCCCTTTATTTCTTAGTCTGATCGAGAGCTAAATTCAGCTTTAACACATTAACCCCAGGCTCACCAAAGATGCCAAGAAAGCGACCATCGGTGTTTTGAGCAATCAAAGTTTCCAGTTGGCTCGGCTGAAATCCTCGCGCCTTGGCTACTCGTGCAATTTGGGCGATCGCAGCTTCGGGGGTAATATGGGGGTCAAGGCTGGAACCAGAGGTGTAGAGTAGATCGCCAGTCGGCTGCACACCTGCTTTTTTCAGACGATTTAAGTCACCTTCAATTTTTTTGGTGGGGTCGGGGTCATCTTTACCTTTGATGCGTTCCAGTAATGCGGGATTACTGGGAGCCAAGTTACTAGCACCAGAAACCCCAGTTTTCAAAACTCCCCCATCATCTTTTTTGGGATCGGCTGTGCTGTAGCTGGTGGTACTGGGACGGCTGTTAAAATAGCGATCGCTAGTAAAAGGTTGACCAATTAAGGCAGAACCGACAACTTGACCGGCGCCATTTTTCAGGAGACTACCGTTTGCTTGAAACGGAAACGCAGTCTGCCCAATGGCAATCATCGCAAAAGGATAAATAATTGCTGTGATTACCCAGAGTACCAAGGTAGAACGAACTGCTCTGCTAGCTTCGCGTGCAAAACTCATAGGAACATCCCCGAAACGACTGGAAATAACTTGACTACAGACAGTGGAGGAAAGCCGAACGGCAATTTTAATTGCTGTGACAGCATACGCTTTTTTGGTAAAATCGAATAACAGTGAAATTAGCCCAACGCAGGAAGTTAACTCGCTTGTCATCGCTTATGCTACTAGCTGAGTTGTCTAAGGAGTAGCAACGAAAATTGAGTCATGGGGTGTAGGGATGAGCATGCGTGTCAACTTAAGGTAAAAGTTAGGTAAAAAAAGCGTTATAGGGTTGCCCTCATCCCCTAACCCCTTCTCCCAATATGGGAGAAGGGGAACTGGAGAATTTGCTCCCCTCTCCCATTTTTGGGAGAGGGGCTGGGGGTGAGGGCAAAACTCATACGGTCAGCAGATTTTAGCTTAAGTTGACACTAATGGGGGATGAGTACATCCTCTGGTCAACCGTAACCGCGCCTGTAAGTTCCGCAAACAACATAAGTGAACAAGCAATTGTTAGTAGTGTTGGGCGGGGGACAAAGCCCTGTCTTTTTAAACCAGGGAATGGTTACTAGAATTTCTCCGGTACAAACATTACAAAAAATAAATAGATGGAAAGCCCTACTGTAACCAGTCCTAACAGCCCCAATCCCCAAGATTGACTGCGGGAAAGTTGTTCACCAGTGGCTGCATGGACTAAAGGTGCAACCACTAGATTGAAACACATTGCCAGGAACAAATACAGTGGCAGCTTTTGTCTACGCCATTGACACCAGATTTCAGTTATTTCTTCTAATACTTGGGATGCAACGATAGTGCGTCGGATCTGAACGGGTTTCATAGTGAATTAAGACAAAGGTAAGATAATATCTATCAGTTTTATGGCAATGAAGGGAGCAACGATCCCACCAAGGCCATAAATCAAGATGTTGCGACGTAGGAGTTGATCTGCTGTTAAAGGCAAGAATTTTACCCCTTTGAGTGCTAGCGGAATTAATGCCGGAATAATCAAGGCATTGTAAATCAGCGCTGAGACGATGGCAGATTGGGCACTCTTTAATCCCATAATATTCAGTGCGCCGATTCCAGCAGCTGCAAAGATCGTGGGAATGATCGCAAAATACTTGGCAATATCGTTAGCGATCGAGAATGTTGTCAATGCTCCACGAGTAATCAACAACTGTTTTCCTATGGTTACTAGGTCAATTAGCTTCGTGGGATCAGAGTCTAAATCCACCATGTTAGCAGCTTCTTTAGCAGCTTGCGTCCCAGAGTTCATTGCCACACCCACGTTTGCTTGAGCTAGGGCAGGGGCATCGTTAGTACCATCTCCGGTCATTGCCACCAGTTTACCCTGAGATTGTTCGGAGCGAATCACTTCAATTTTGTCTTCTGGAGTCGCTTCGGCAATGAAATCATCAACCCCAGCCTCTTCGGCAATTACCGAAGCCGTAATTCGGTTGTCACCTGTGAGCATAACTGTGCGAACACCCATGCGGCGGAGTTGGTCAAATCGTTCCCGCAGACCAGGTTTGACAATATCTTTGAGGTAGATGACACCATAAATCTCGTTACCTTGGCAGACAGCTAAGGGCGTACCTCCTAATCGGCAAACTCGCTCATAAGCTGCATCTGTATCATTAGGAACCTGGCCACCATTGGAACGGACAAACCCTTTAATGGCATCCACTGCTCCTTTACGAATTTGTTTGCCATCGGGTAGATTTGTGCCACTCATGCGGGTTTTTGCCGAAAACTCCACACCTTCGGCTTTGTCGATGTTAAAGTCTACCGCAGCCTGAGACTTTTCTGCTAAAACTACAATTGATTTGCCTTCTGGGGTTTCGTCAAACAAGCTAGCAGCTAGGGAGACTTGCGCCACGTCTTTTAGTGAGTGATTATTCAGGGGAATAAACTCATCAGCCATGCGGTTCCCCAAGGTGATTGTGCCTGTCTTATCTAGCACCAGGGTATTGATGTCACCACAAGCTTCTACTGCTCGACCAGAGGTAGCGATGACATTAAACTGGGCAACCCTGTCCATACCTGCGATGCCGATCGCACTGAGCAAACCACCAATAGTTGTGGGAATCAAAGCTACGAGTAGCGAAATCAGGATGGCAACGCTAGCACCTGCACGCAAACTGTTTCCCGCCTCAACCCCAAAGGCTGTGCTGATAAAGCTGGCAATATAGCCCACAAAGGGAGGTATTGTTGACACCACAATCAAGAACACCTGTGTTAGTACTGCTAGCAATACTGTCAAGGCAATTTCGTTGGGAGTCTTAGTGCGTTGTGCCCCTTCTACCAAGGCAATCATCCGATCGATAAAGCCTTGACCAGGATCAGCACTAATGCGAATTGTCAACTCGTCGGAGAGTAGGCGTGTACCGCCTGTCACCGAACTGGCAATATCTGTACCTGGTTGCTTCAATACAGGAGCAGATTCCCCAGTAATTGCAGACTCATCCACTGAGCCAATACCTTTAATTACATCCCCATCGGCGGGAATCATGTTATTTGCAATCACTTGCACCAAATCCCCCCGCCGCAGTTCCGTAGAACTGACTTTTACTATCGAACCATCAGGGAGGATTTTGCTAGCGATCGTATCCGATCGCGTCGTTCTTAGTGAATCAGCCTGGGCTTTACCGCGTCCTTCAGCTACGGCTTCGGCAAAGTTGGCAAAAAGGAGTGTGAAAAACAGAATAAAGGTAATCAACCCGTTTAAGACGCGTTGTTGGTTCATATCTGCCTGGATTGTGCCAAACAGATTTGGGTTAAGGGTGACTAGAAAGGTGACAATCGTCCCCACCCAAACAACAAACATAACTGGGTTTCTGACGGTAATTCGAGGATCGAGCTTGATAAATGACTCCCGAATTGCTCTCTGATAAAGTCCCCGCAAATCCGCTTTGGGCGTGTGCCTGCGCGAATCACGAGTTCCAGATGGAGTCCGGGCCGAAAGAGAATCAGTAGTAGTTGGCATATATTAAATTTTGGGCATGAGTCTTTGAGGTGGATGAACGGAGTTCCGAGGTGGATGAACGGAGTTCTGAGGTGGATGAATCCAGTTCTGAGGTGGATGAATCCAGTTCTGAGGTGGATGAATCCAGTTCCGAGGTGGATGAATCCAGTTACGAGGGGGATGAATCCAGTTCCGAGGGGGATGAATCCAGTTCCGAGGGGGATAAATCTAGTTCCGAGGGGGATAAATCTAGTTCCGAGGGGGATAAATCTAGTTCCGAGGTGGATGAATCCAGTTCCGAGGTGGATGAATCAGTCTCTAATTCTCCTTGTCCCCTTGTCCCTTCATCTCCCCATTCCCCACTCCCTACCCAATACCTTTGGCAATAAAAAAGGCTTCACCGATGGGACCCAATGCTAATACTGGGAAAAATGTAAGTGCGCCTAGAATTAAAATCACGCCTGCGGTGACACCTGTAAATAATCCGGTATCAGTTCGCAATGTACCAGTCGTGTAGGGAACAGCTTGTTTGCGAGACATACTATCTGCTAACAACAGCAAGCCGATGATTGGAATATAGCGTCCGGCTACTAAACTGAAGCAGGTACTTAGATTCCACCACAGGGCGGTTGCAGTAGTTTTTGTCCCCGTAGCGATCGCTAACGGAGAAGGTTGTGAATCGCCTAAACCTTCAAAGCCAGAACCGTTGTTGGCAGCAGCTGAGGCATATTCGTATATTACCTGAGAAAAGCCGTGAAACCCAGGATTGCTAATCCCTGCCAGTTGGTCAGGAAAAGCTAAGGCGATCGCCCCCGGAATCAAAATGGCGATGGGGTGAACCAGCAAAATTAGGAAGCTAGCAAGGATGACCTCACGCTTTTCAATCTTGCGTCCCAGAAATTCTGGCGTGCGTCCCACCATCAGACCCGTGACGAATACTGCCAGGATGCTATAGGCAAACAAGTAAGCTGTTCCTGTACCCTGTCCACCCCACATGATTTGCAGGAACATATTAGAGAGAAAAATAAAACCGCCGGCAGGCATGAAAGAGTCGTGGAAACTGTTGACCGCGCCGCACATGGTGCCAGTTGTACTTACGGCAAACAGTACAGATTGTGCCCAACCAAAACGGACTTCTTTACCCTCTAGGTTCGGTTGCTGACTGCCCAAAAGCGCATTTACAGCCGGATTGCCGTTATATTCCCCAATGGCGGTGACAATCAAAAATCCGACAAAAATAACACCGACCATGCCGTAGAGTAACCAGGCTTGTTTGGTGTTATTTGCAAACAAGCCATAGGTATAGATCAGGGACGTGGGAATCGAAAGCATTGCCACGATCTGAATTAAGTTAGAAAATGCGTTGGGATTTTCAAAGGGGTGTGCAGAGTTGATCGCAAAAAAGCCGCCGCCATTCTCGCCTAGCTGTTTGATAATTTCAAAGTGGGCAACTGGGCCAAGAGCGATCGCCTGACTAATATTAGGATCTTCTAAAGTCGGAAACACCGCAGGTCCTGCCAAGGTTTCTGGTACACCAAGGGCGATGAAAACGATCCCACCGACAATACTAATCGGCAGCAAAATTCGGGTTATCGAGCGAATTAGGTCTACATAGAAGTTGCCCAAAGGTCTACCCGTCAACCCTCGAATAAAGGCGATCGCTACTGCTATGCCCGTTGCAGCCGAGGTAAACATGTGGTAGCCTAGTCCCAACATTTGACTACCGTAGCTCAAGTAAGTTTCACCAGAATAGTGCTGCTGGTTGGTATTGGTAATAAAGGAAATTGTAGTGTGTACTATGGTGTCCCAGGTTGGGGCACCTATCTTGGTTGGGTTAAGGGGTAGCCATCCTTGATTTGCGATCAGGAAGAAAATCAGCAACGCCATGACTACATTGCTGTACAGGATTGCTCGCGCATACTGCCAACCCGTCATATTTTCTTGGGTTTGAACGCCAACCAAAGAATAAAGCACTCGTTCAAGCGGATTCAAAATCACGTCGAGAAAAGTACTTTGTTCTAGGAATACACGAGCCATGTATTTCCCAAAGAAGGGAGTTATCGCTACTATAATTAGTAGCGTTAATGCAATTTGAATCCATCCTTGTACCATTGGATTAGTCGAACTCCGACATGAATAAATTTCAGATGAATATCAGATATTTTCTGGCGATGAATCAGAAAAAACAATCAAGTATAGCGGCATTATGATTAACTAACCTATAGCTATGAGCTTTCTCAATTAATCATGAAGCTTTTTGCTAAAGAACACAAGGTATAAATTAATATTTAAACTACCCTATAGAAGGAATATATCTGTCTATATATACAAATCTTTAGAGTGTTTATCTCGATATATCTGCAAATATAGAAGGACAGCTATAGCGGCTGCCATAATGGTTAGGACAAGTCTGCTATGGATAGCTGTGACAGACGCTCTCTTAGGGTTTGCGAATGTCCTAAGCTGTCTGTCTACTGCTATAAATGCTAAACAAACAGCTATAGCGGTTCTCAATTGCGTAGAATACAGCCCAATGGTAGGGGCACAGCAAGCAATACTGTGCCCCTACTGTTACATCCATACACAGATAGCGGCCACTCTACGAGTTCTGCAACGGAGTACCCGCAGGGTACGAGAACTGCGTATAGCACCAAAGGGTTGGTCATCTGGTTTGGATGAACCCGGAACACCATTAGCCAAAGAGTCATTGGCAATGATATTGCCATCTGCGGTAAAAGTTGCAATTTCGCGGAATGACGAGGGTTGACCAGAAGTATAATTTGTTTGGGTAAGTGTCGCTAGGTATGTGCCAACTACCGCTCAGGAGTCTAATTCCTAATTCATAACTGATTTTGGCGACAAATTCCAAATGCTGAAGTGTAGGCGTGTAAGAACGTTCTGCCACCAACAGGTCCGATTTCACCGCCACAGAAAAAGCCGCCTACAGGAATATCGTTAAGGTAGCGCCGAAATAGTTCCGAATCGAAATTGGGTTTACCATATAGTCCTTCACCTCGCCCCAGACAGGAAAACATCAAAGCAGCTACGGCAGAGGGTTCAGATTCTCGTTCGTGTTGATAACTTTGGAGGAGTAATTCTAGGTCTTCAGCAGAGGCTTGGGCATCGCGTATCTGGAATTGCAGCCTTTGACCAGGACGGACGCGATCGCCAATTGCGATCGCCCCAGCTGTTGGATCGACCCCAAGAATACCCCGAATTAAAAAGTCTCCTTGCTGCAAAGCCAGCTTAAATTCATCCATTGCCACACCAACAAACAGAGAATGCTGTGCTAAAATACGCTCTTCTTCGCTGAGACTGGCAATCAAATCTCGCAACACCATCAGAGGTACTTTCTCATCTAACTCCAGAATAATATTGCGATCGGCTTTTGTGACTTGCAATGGTTTGCCAATTGGTCGGCATCCTTGGGCGACAATCGTTTCCAAAACAATATTGCCAGTCAAAGCTATACCAACAGTGCCCTCACGATACAGGCTTTGGTCTTCCTCACCGCCGGCATCGTTACAAAATAGGGCAATACGACCACCCATTCCCCCACCACTAGCTTGTCCCCCTACGATCACTGATCCTGGATAAGCAAAATCCAGCCCCTGCAACAAATCGTTGATTCCAGAAGCGAAGGAACTAGACAGTAAGATGAACTGGGGTGTCGGTGATGCTGGCACACCGATCAAGTCAAGCCAAGTATCTGGTGAACTGTCTAAATCAGGTAATTCTTCAGCAACAACATGAAATACTTGAATCTTCACTCCTGGAAGGTGTGCTAAAGTCAAGCTGATAGCTGGTTCAGCTTCTAGTTCTTGGGTTTCTCCGCTAACTGTTGTCCCAATCACACCTCCACCACTACAGCCAATTAGCACTGGCACAGAAAGTTTCTCAGCTAACAAAGGTAACAGTCGGGAATACTCACTCGTAAAAGCAGACGAAATGAATACCAGTCCTAGATCCGCAGGTGCTGTTAACGATGAGACAGCTCGTTCCACCACATCTGTAACGGCGGCTTCCAAAGAATGATGAGTTGATAGGGCGTTTGCCCACTGCATTTGGTCTGCCATGAGTTTTGAGCTTCTTTCTCTTTTTAGGCTAGTAGGTTTTGATTTTTTCTTTTGGGAAGAATTACATCTTACAAGAACTGACGCCAGCCCTTTGTTTCCTGCATCCCAAAAAACTGGGGTCCTCATTCCCTAAATATATGCATCTCAATATATTGTATGATTATTTATCTCTAGTACTGATTCCACAAAATCTTAAAAAATAAAGCTAAATGCATCATAGATGCAGCATTTTGTTGTGTTGGTTAGAAATCAATCGGCTAAAACACTAACTTATGATCAGCTAAATGGTTAGAATGGTTAGTAATAAAGCCAAAAACTGCCATTTGTGAAGTTCTTCTATACTAGTATTAACTTTTACACCCTAAGTTCCCCAGTGAATTATGTACTCAGAATCAGTGGCGGGATATAAAGCGGGTGGGAAAAACATGGAAAAACGAACTTTTTTTTGGTATGATCAAACATCTTGACCATCAATGCCGTAAGCGAAAACCAAGCTAGTAGGTATATGTTACAAGATAAAAAATTTCGGTCTTGGGAACCAGGACTTCTGCCCTTGGAGGGAATGTAAGACCAACAGGATTACAGAGTTCTCTTGGCTATTCCCGATGAACTGGGAAGCCCACACTATACCGCCTAGCGGTTGGTGTGTGGTAGTTCACCAACACACAACGAGACTAAAGCAATGACCAACATCCAAGAAACAGCAAAGAGCGACATCCAAGAAAAAATTCACGAAGAAGTGGAACAAGCGCGTACTGTCTGTGATATTAACGGTAGCAACTCACCAGAGTGTGCTGCTGCTTGGGATGCAGTAGAGGAATTGCAAGCTGAAGCTTCCCACAAGCGCCAAAGCAAGCCAAAAAACTCTCTAGAACAGTATTGTGATGATAACCCAGATGCAATTGAATGCCGGGTTTACGACGACTAGAAATTGAAGCAAGTAAATTTTCTGTTCCTTTGGTCAGCAAGCAAGCAGGATTTACTTACTGAGATTTCGCATTTTTACGCTACTCCCGGCAAAATAGTACTCTCCTATTTGATCATTTTCTCCAACGGGTGGAAATTGGTTAGATATCTGGAGTTAGGAATGTCTAAGGGTTAAAATTTAATGAATTGGCTGTAGGGGCGTACATCTGTATGCCCCTATAAACTTGTTTGTAGTATAAATTTCGTGAAATCGGATGAGTTGGAGAGCCACTTGCTTACAAAAAGAAGTTAGAGCGCAGTCTTGAGGCTAACCACTGAGCTTTATGCTTTGATTAAACTATTATCAAAAAGAATTCAGGATGAATTGGAGTCCGACTGACTCCTAAATAAAAGGTAAGATTTACGCAAAACTACACGCTAGTAGGGGGAATTCATGTAGACGAAGGCTGACCGCAGGGTATTGCCCCTATCTGAAAATTAGGATTTCGGCTATTGTTTGCCTAAGTACTGAAAGAGTTTAAGATCCCTGCCTTATTAAGCGGTCTACAATCAGGTAGTGGATAAAACCCTAGTTGATTTATTCTGACTCCTGACTTCTAAATTCTTTTTTATTTATTGTTTGAGAACAACTATGGACTATAATATTTGGTTTCGCCCTTTTGTCTGGATTGATTACCGACTGGCGGTATTATTCCTGGTAATTATTCCGCTAATTCTTCTGATTTGGGCATTTGTACAAAAAGCAGAAAGCATACAACGCTTATTGACTATATACTGGCGAATATCAAGCTTGGTGGCAATCACGATTTACTTAATGATTGCCCAATATCCAGTTAGCTTTATCTCTGGGTTGATGGCTCGGATTTTGATCCCGATTTCGCTATGGTTCTGGGTGGATCTCAACGATGAAATTGAGTATCAAACCAGTGGCTCTTTGAAATTTATTTTTACCTCTTGGCGGTGGGCTACAACTGTTTATTGTATTTTGGGTACACTAGCTTTTATCCCTTTTTTGGGTTGTGCTTTTTCTGGCAATGCCCTGAATACTCCCTATTGTAGCGTCTGGTTCGAGGCTCCATTGCTATTCAAAGAATATTTCCATGCTAATAGCAAGGCTGAGTTCTTAGGTTTTCTTGGCATAACTAGTTTAGTAATTTATGTGCTTTACTTAAGCTATTTTGTTCTGATTAAGCTGGGCAAGCAGGGACGCTCGGCCACACCACAGTAACCGTCGCTGCGTCACTACACCCCTACTCTTAAAAAAATGAGTTCCATTGGCAAGCGACTGGAAGAATACACCGCTAAACGCCCTCAAGAAGTCCTACTTGTAACGGTGGGAATTGCCGATGAGCAAGATACAATTGCTATTTTCAAAGGCTTTTCCAGTTCTTTGATGCGTCCAACGGCATTTGATGCAGATGTACCAGTTATGCCAGATGGGGCAAATATCCTCAACATTGACCGAGTAGCCAGTCCTTACAATCCTGAAGCCCCGCGTTATATTCAACAAAGACTCTCTTGGTCAGCTATGGAAGCTCTATTATCAGAAATGGGAGTCTAACTAATTCGTAATTCGTAATTTTGTGGCAAGGGTGACTTTGTGATTGTTGATGGAGCATCGTCACAGCCCTGCTAAACTCCAGGACAAGATGGCGAGAAAATTTTGCATGGAATTTGAGTGGAACCCAAAGAAGACAGCGTTAAACCTTGAGAAGCATGATGTTTCGTTTCAGTAAGCTTCAACCGTATTTAATGACCTTCCATCTGTAACTTTCTCTGATCCCAATCATTCCATTAGAGAAAACCGCTACGTTATTATTGGCATATCTGGTTTTGGACAACTTTTAGTTGTTGCACATACTGACCGAGGAGAAAAGATACGAATTATTAGTGCCCGAAAAGCCACCCGACACGAGAGGAGATTCTATGAAGAGGGAAGTTGAAAATGAAATGGAAGACGAATTACTTTCTGAGTACGATTTTGCTCAAATGGAGGGGGGAGTTAAGGGCAAATATGTTGAGAGATATCGTGCGGGAACGAACTTAGTACTTTTAGATCGTGATGTTGCTCAAGCTTTTCCCAATGATGCAGCCGTGAATGGAGCGTTAAGGATGTTAATCCAGGTTGCCCAGCGTCAGCAACTCAATACTGCGGTGCAGCAGACGGAATAGAAATGGTCAGTGAGAGTTCTTAGATGCAACAGTCACAGGATGCGAATACCCCAAAACAATTGAGTCGAGAACAACGTTGGGAAATCGTCCAAACTTTGCTACCACGTAGCAACCTGAGCAGCGAGGCAAAACAGGCATTCCGCCAAGCTTATCCCAATGCACCAGAAGAGATGCTGAAAACTGCTGTTTTTCACACTTACGTTGATGGAATTGGAGCCGCAATAGACTGGTTAGTTGATTTAGAGTTATTTCTACGTAAACCTAGTCATGAACTAGATATCGGTGTTACGTATCACCTGCTGTATCACCTCTACAATTGGTATCAGTTCAATGCATTGCTTCCAGATGGAAAAACAGGAGTGTTGGAACGTCTCAAGGAAATTAAGGAGTTGGCTTCAGATGGAGATATAGAGGCAATTCTTGCAACAGTTAAGGAGCTAGAATCGATGTTTGAAGGTGGTCGGAACTATCCAAGCTTTTGGTAAGCAGCTGCATAACAAATTAAATGGAGCGGACAGTTGCAGTCCGTTGGTTCTAAATTCAAGGCTTTTTTATGAATTACCACGACATTATTACGATTGAACCTGGAAAACGCAGTGGTAAACCCTGTATCCGGGGAATGCGAATCACTGTTTATGATATTTTGGAGTATCTTGCTGGTGGAATGACTGAAGCAGAAATCCTAGAGGATTTTTCTGAATTAACTTCCGAAGATATTAAAGCGTGTCTAGCTTTTGCTGCTGATCGTGAGAAGAAGTTATTTGTGGTATCCCTGTGAAACTGCTTCTAGACGAAAATCTGTCTGATCGGATTATTTCACGGATTGTAGATTTATATCCTGATTCAGTACACGTTAAAACTTTAGGGTTAATCAACACAGACGATGTGATTATCTGGGAGTACGCTAAAGCACACGATTTCGTAATTGCTTCCAAAGATTCTGATTTTCATCAGCGCAGTCTTCTCTATGGTCATCCACCCAAATTTATCTATCTCCGTATTGGCAACAGCCCAACTTCTAAAATTGTCCAAATCCTGCGTGATAACTTTGGTATAATCAGCCAGTTTGTAATTAGCGAAGTGGAAAGTATTTTGGTGTTAGCGTAGGTTGAAAATAGTGTATCCATTGCAGGCTGGCAGTTTGCTCAGTGAGTAGGACTGTGGACGACTGTGATAGTGCGATCGCCCAGTTTGATAAAATGGTTGGCATAGTTGGAGAAGTTCATAAGTCATTCACCCGATGACAACCAAGAAATATGTTTACTGGCAAGATGAGGAGATGTGGCTTGGCTATCTCCAGGAGTATCCAGACTACTGGACTCAGGCAGAAACCGAAAACGAATTGAAGAAGAACTTACAGCTATTTTCAGGTAAATAGACCACGCGGTAGGGGCACAGCATTGCTGTGCCCCTACGACAGATGTGGTTCAAATACATGATTTCTGCTGTAACTGATATTTACAAAGAATTAACGAGTGGCACAATCCCCAATGTCCGAAGAGTGGCTGAACTTGAGGTATCGTGAAACGATGGGACTTGATCAAATGCCTCGAATAAATGGGTTGTGTATTTATTCCTCATGGTGGGAAATATCAGAGTACTATTGGCAAAACAGTTTATGTAGACGACCTCCATGTTGTTTGATTTTAGTCTCCGTCCGCTAAAAGAAGTACAAGCGTGGGGTAAGCCTCCTGATTTAAGCTTGTCGTGGTTCGGTTTCACAGAGGGTTTCTACCGCTTACAAGTCGGCTCAGAGTTTTTGCTCAATTACTCTGATGATTTTGTTGACCTCTGGGCTAAACGATTTCCTAACTATGGTGGATCGTTCGTCGATTATTACCTGGTGCGTCTCTGGGAAGACATCCTCGATATGCTCCCTGATGTGCTTGAACCTTTACCGACTGAGCTTTCTAACTTTTTTGAGAAGGATGAAACTGCTTGGTTTGAGTGGAAAAACGATGCGGTAAATTGGGTTGATAATCAACCCAATGAAGACAAGGCAATAGAGGCATTTGAACTTGCAGTCTCATGGCAAGATACTCGTCGGCTGGATGCTGGCTATCTTCAAAACGCACCCAGAATCTGGATATGGTCTACTGATCGTGATGTCATCATTAGTTGGGACAACACAGATATTGCATTAGAAGGCATCCAAGTCTGGTCAACAAGGCAAGGACACTACTACATTAAGCGGAATGAGTTTTTGGATGAAGTTCGCGCCTTCCACGATCAGCTGATGGGTGAGATGGCTGAACGCGTTGAGAGTGTTTGCGATCGCTGGTGTCGGTCAGAAATTTATGTAGACACTCAGCATCTAAGATATGAGCAACAAGACCGGAAAACGTGGTTTGATCAAGCTCTTAAAAGGTCTCCCTCTGTATCTTGGGATGATACACTGGCTGCGCTTAAAATGATTGATGTCAATCAATCTGCCAAGTAGTCGAACACTGCGTTGGAGCCGATAGCACAAAGATCCCAGTGCTTAGTTTAGAGTGATCTGCCGCCGCTCAACTGTGCCGTTACCCTAAAGGAAGCAAGCTACACTTGGGGTCTCAATTACCGTCTGAAACTGTCTTCAATTCTCTACCAGAGGTTGCGCCAAGGTGACGCGTTGCGCGTAGCTTGCTTAAGAGTAAGGGTACAATTTTGAAGAATTCTTTTGACTTTTAAATTTACAAAATGTCCCGTTCTGGATACACACTTCCCGTCTTTGCCTGCGCTGCTGCTGTTGCAGCTTTACATTGGTTACACGATCGCCAAGCTTTAAACATAGCGTCAGTATATCTAATTGAACCAGATCAAATCGCCGAAATTCCAATTGAACAGGTAGCAGGACTATCTAAAAGTATGGCTTTAGCAATCACCCGCAGCGATCCCGGTGATAATCTTGACCTCACTAAAGATACACCTGTTTGGGCGCTGGTGGAATGGCGAGAACAGGGTGATGATGCTGTAATTATTAAAGGTGGGGAAGGAATTGGTAGGCAATTAAATGCTGATGACAAGCCGGCTATTTATGCTTATGCTCAAAGGCTTTTAAAAGAAAATTTGCAACGGATGCTAGCACCGGCAGAAAAAATCACGGTGACGATTATTTTACCCCAAGGGCGATCGCTAGCTGTTAGAACTTCAAATTCTGCCTTTGGTGTGGTTGAAGGACTTTCCCTTTTAGGCACAACTGGCATTTCTCAACCCTTAAGTACACCAGATCAACTTGCAGTTTTTCGGGATCAATTACAAAATAAAGCTAGTCGGTTTGAGAGTTTAGTATTCTGTATCGGCGAGAATGGCCTAGATTTAGCGCGGAAACTAGGGATTAATCCTGAGCAATTGGTCAAAACTGCTAACTGGCTGGGCCCAATGTTAGTAGAAGCGGATGTGCTGGGTGTGAAAGAAATCTTATTATTTGGCTATCACGGTAAGCTGATGAAACTGGCTGGGGGGATTTTTCACACTCATCACTATTTGGCTGACGGACGCCGGGAAATTTTGGCGGCGCACTGTGCGATCGCTGGTTTAAAATCACCAGATGTCCAAGCTGTGTTTAATAGTGCGACTGCCGAAGCAGCACTAACATATTTACGATCGCTAGATGCTGAAACTGGTAGTGATTGGGTAAATCAAGTTTACACTGCGATCGCTGAAAATATTGATGTTCGTTCTCAAGAATACATTCAAAGCCATAGCGAAAGGGGCATAGGAGTAACAATCTGTGGCTCGATTCTTTTTGATCGCGATCGCAAAATTATCGTGAAGAGTAAAACTGCTGGTCTGTTGATGGGAAAATTATGTTAATTTATTATAACTAATCCTAAACAATCCAAATAAATAGTCTTTTAAGTAACCACTTTCGGATAAGTTTATCGTTTTAAGACCATTTCCGACTCAGGGACTAGACAAACGCACATAAACTCGCGTTTGTAAAGGCTCTCTATACCATTATCAGCCTGCCGAGGCTGAATAATAGCATCACCATAGACCACAAAGCATCTACCCTTAACAGATATAACTCTCCCGTCATGAATACAGCGGTGATACCAACACAACAAGCGCCTCAAACATTAGAAAATTTTGGGCGGCTTGATCGTCAATTGATTGTAATTCTGGACTTTGGCTCCCAATATTCTGAGCTGATTGCCCGTCGCATCCGCGAGACTCAAGTATACTCTGAAGTTTTGTCCTATCGCACTACTTCTGCAAATTTGCGCCAACTCAATCCGAAGGGAATCATCCTCTCCGGTGGACCGAGTTCGGTTTATGTTGATAATGCTCCCCATTGTGACCCTGAAATCTGGAATTTGGGAATACCCATTTTGGGTGTTTGTTATGGGATGCAGCTGATGGTAAACCAACTCGGTGGAGAAGTGGCAAAGGCTGACCGAGGTGAATACGGCAAAGCATCATTATATATTGATGATCCCACAGATTTGCTGACTAACGTTGAAGATGGCACTACCATGTGGATGAGTCATGGAGACTCAGTTACCCAAATGCCATCAGGGTTTGAATTGCTCGCACATACTGAAAATACTCCCTGTGCTGCGGTTGCCAACCACGAACGGAAACTTTACGGCGTTCAGTTCCATCCAGAGGTGGTGCATTCTATTGGCGGTATAGCATTAATCCGTAATTTTGTCTATCATATCTGCAATTGCGAACCTAGTTGGACAACATCGGCTTTTGTCGAAGAAGCAATTCGAGAAATTCGCGCCAGAGTTGGACAGAAGCGGGTGCTGTTGGCGCTGTCTGGGGGAGTGGATTCTTCTACGTTGGCCTTCTTGCTGTATAAAGCGATTGGCGACAAACTGACTTGCGTGTTTATCGATCAAGGCTTTATGCGAAAGTATGAGCCAGAGCGATTGGTAAAGCTGTTTCAAGAGCAGTTTCACATTCCTGTAGAGTATGTTAATGCTCGCGATCGCTTTTTAGCTGCGATCGCACAGATCACAGATCCTGAAGAAAAACGCCGCCGCATCGGACACGAATTTATCAGTGTATTTGAGGAAACATCCAAGCGCCTCGGTCGGTTTGACTATCTGGCTCAAGGGACTCTTTATCCAGATGTGATCGAATCTGCTGACACCAACGTTGATCCCCAAACTGGTGAGCGGGTAGCGGTGAAAATTAAGAGTCATCACAATGTTGGTGGTTTGCCTAAAGACCTAAGATTTAAATTGGTTGAACCACTGCGGAAACTATTTAAAGATGAAGTCCGCAAAGTTGGGCGTTCGATTGGTTTACCAGAAGAGATTGTCCAACGCCAACCTTTTCCGGGGCCTGGTTTGGCAATTCGCATTCTAGGGGAAGTGACATCTGAGCGGTTAAACATTTTGCGCGATGCCGATTTGATTGTGCGGCAAGAAATTAATCAACGCGGTATGTATCATGATTTCTGGCAAGCATTTGCTGTATTGCTGCCAATTCGTAGTGTTGGCGTTATGGGGGATCAACGTACTTACGCTTACCCGATTGTTTTGCGGATTGTGACTAGTGAAGATGGCATGACTGCTGATTGGGCGAGAGTGCCTTACGATGTCCTAGAAGTGATTTCCACTCGGATTGTGAATGAGGTGAAAGGGGTGAATCGCGTGGTTTATGACATCACCTCTAAGCCGCCTGGAACCATTGAATGGGAGTAATCAAGTTTTGAATTGACTTGATTCCTGACTCCTGGTGTATTTCAAAATGGCAATGCTGACTTGACTCGTTTTCAGCCTCGGCATTGTCTATTTTTTTGACTTTGGGTTTCCTAAGAGTAAGAATGCCGCAAAATTCCCTATTTGCTAAATTTTGAGTAAGTAAGTGGGCGTGAATAATTAGGGCTTGCTGAAAAAGTCATAAAAAAGCAATCTTACAGCTATTTTCAGGTAAATAGACCACGCGGTAGGGGCACAGCATTGCTGTGCCCCTACGACAGATGTGGTTCAAATACATGAAAACTGCTGTAAGGGTTGACTAGTTATTTAAGCAAGGTCAAAGATAAGTTTTTGTTGCCTATTGAGAAGAAGGCGAAGGAGGTCAAACCAGACGTGGGCGCTGCTGTAGCTGAAGCTGATGCAAGATAGATGCGTGCCTGCGTTCAACGTTTCCCTAACTTATTTCTACGCTACTGCCCGCGCATAAACGGATTCAAGCAGAGAAACCAATTCGTCCACTTGGGACGACGTAAATAATCCATCTGGGCCCTGTGGTGTAATGTCGGTAAATGGGGATTCATAAAGGAGAGCAGCATCCATTACGCCGTGTTCTGTTAGATAGTCCACAATCATATTTGCAAACTCAATTTGATTAGAGTTAAGCTTCTTGCCAGATAGGAACCTAGCGAGTTCCTGTTTTGCTACCTCACGTTCTAGCCCCACCAAGGAGCGAACGAACAAACCCAGACCCTGTGACTGTTCTTTAGCACGGACGATATCCTCCGCCTCACCCACACCACTCTGCGCCAGTATTCTCTCTAGCTCAGACAGGTCGGATGAAATCAGTTGCAAGTTTTTCCGCAGTTTGAAGATAACTACATGATCCTGATGCGATCGCAAAAAAGCCCTTGCTTTAGCTCGGAATTTCTCAAAGTTATCCGATGATGTAAAGCCAGGTAACTCCACTGTGATCTCATCCCCCATCACATCCTCAAAGTCGGTATAAATGGGTTGGCGTTTCTGTTTCTCAATCAGCTTTACTAGCCCCCGTAGGCGTTTGCGTACTACCTCCAGCATGGGCAATGTCACATCCTGCCACCACTCATCGGTTTGTACATCCTGGATCAAAGGCAACTGCTCCCGTACTAATGGGATAGCGGATTTCTCCTCTAGCAAAGAGGTAAGTGACTTCACCTGTTCTCGTAAACGCTCAAAGGCAGGCTCCGATCGCAGTATTGCTAATTGTAACTTCAGTACCAGGACATCAAACCGCTTTGTCTCTTCTGCTTCCGCTTCCAATTGGGAGGGCAAACCAGCTACTTCTTGGCTCAGTGCGGTAAAATCTTCATCGGATAGCGATACCCATGCTTCGGAACTAGCATATTTTTCTACCAGTCGTCGCTTAGGGCGTACTACGAAGTTTTCGCTATTCATGGCAGCAACTTCAGTGTGGAGTAGATTAGCCACTTGCTGGCGCAATTCTGTATCGGTCTTTGGTTCAGAGTCGGAGACTTGAGGTGTTTTGATTGTGGTACTGTCAACCTCAACGACCTTTTTATCTAGCTCTGTGATTAACTCCAATCGCGCAGTAAACAACTGCTTGCCCAAGGATTTACCTATTGGGGCATCAGTCGTCTCTGGATTATGCTGAAAAAACTCCAGGTTCTGGCAATAGTCGAACAAGTAGAAAAATTGCTTATCTTGTCCTACACCAAATAAATCGGGGCAGCGACGGGTTCCCCGCCCTACCATCTGCCAGAACTTAGTTTTGGAGCGTACAAGTTTGAAAAGCACCAGATTTACTACCTCTGGCACGTCAATCCCAGTGTCAAGCATATCCACTGAGATAGCAATATGGGGTTCTTTATCTTTGTTGGAAAAGCTATCAATTAGGGTTTGGGGATATGTGGTTTTGAAGGTAATAACGCGGGCAAACTCACCTTTAAAGTGCGGGTAGTTGAGATTGAAGCGTTCACCAATAAAATTGGCATGATCTTGGTTTTTAGCAAAGATAATAGTTTTGCCCAGGCGATCGCCACCTGCAACTTTCAGCCCCCTGGTCATCAAATGCGCTAGTACCTTGTCTACAGTATCTTGATTGAATAGCCACTTGTTGACAGCTTCTGCTTCTACACGCTCAGGTGCGTTGCCTTCGTCATCCCATTCCAGAGCGTCCCATTCTTCCCTTTCTGCTTCAGAAAGTTCATCATAATTAATCCCCTGGCGTTGAAACTTCAGGGGTACTGATACAGCTTTGGGTGGTACGAGAAAGCCATCATTTACGGCATCTTCTAGCTGGTAGGCATCGGTAGGTACGCCGTTTTCTAGGTCAAACAGTCCGTAGGTATTGCGGTCTATTTCATCCTTGGGCGTGGCGGTTAGTCCCAGCAAGAGAGAATCAAAGTAGTTGAAAATGGTGCGGTATTTCTGGAAGACTGAGCGATGGGCTTCATCAATAATTATCAGGTCAAAATGCCCTGCGCCAAAACGACGCTGCCCATCGCGGGTATCATCAATTAACCCCATCATGGTGGGATAGGTGCAAGCAAACACTCGTCCTTCGGTATCTTTCTCTGTCACCAAGTTAACTGGTGCAGCATCGGGGAGGTGTTTCTTAAATACATTTATTGCCTGATTTACCAGGGCTACACGGTCTGCTAGAAACAGTGCGCGTTTGACCCAGTTACAACGCATCAGCATCTCTACCAAAGCGATCGCAGTTCTGGTTTTGCCTGCACCAGTAGCCATGACTATCAGTGCTTTGCGGTCTTTATCAGTCTCGAAGGCTTCGGTAATGCGGCGAATAGCACGAGTTTGATAATAGCGTTCGGCAATGCTAGGCTTAATGGTGGCTTCTGCTAAAGACTTACGGGTAGTCCGGCGCTGTACAAGCAATTCCAATTCGGTTTTTTTGTAAAATCCCTGCACCTGTCGCGGTGGGTAATTGGTATTATCCCACAGCCAATGCTCGTAACCGTTGGAGTAGAAGATTATTGGACGCTGACCAAACTGTGTTTCTAGACAATCGGCATATAATTTAGCCTGTTGCTGCCCGATGCGGGAGTCGTGTCGGGTACGCTTGGCTTCTACGATCGCCAGGGGTTTACCATCATCGCCCCAGAGTACGTAGTCTACAAAACCTTTACCCGATGCGTTGGGCATCCCTGTAACTTCAAACTCGCGGTCGCGGGGTTGATCGAGCGCCCAACCTGCTTCTTTTAGCAAGAGGTCGATGAAGATATCGCGGGTTTGTGCTTCAGAATAGTCGTGAGTATCTGGCTGGGTGGTACTGGCTTTCTTGGCTGCTGCTATCTCTGCCCGTAATCGCTTTAATTCTTCATCCAGTGCGTTTTTGTCAGCGAGAAGTGTGGAGAGTTTTTCATCGCGCTCCCGCAGTTGGGTTTCCAGTTTCTGGAGTTGCTCAATGGTTTGTTTAGGCACTGGTGCAGTTTTGGGCAATGCTTCCGGGTTGAAAGCCAGCCCCGGTTCAGGTTTGCTGCTGCGTCCGTAGGTGTGTGCTAACCAGTACGCAACGTGAAAAAATTCCCGTACTGCGTTTATGGCATCGTTGACAGGGATGGGTTTAGCGCTGTGGACTGCTTGATTACCCAGTTTGATGATGACTCGTGTTTTGTTAAATACTGCCTCGCCTACCAAAGTTTTAAAGGTGGGTTCATGAATCAGGGCGCTCAAGTTGTCATGATAGGGCAGTTCTAGGGAATTATCGTGTTTATACAACCAGTTTACGGTTAACTCCAAGGCACGACGGGCATAAAAGCAGGCGGTGCGGGGGTCGGGATATACTGCACTAAAAGCTTTCTTTGCGGATTCGTAAACTGCGGGGAATTCAGCTTGGAGGAATGTAAACTGGCTCATTCAATTAATCAAGCTCTTGTTAATTAAATTACATTATATTCAGTATTTATTTTGTCTTCAAGTTAGAATTCCACGGGCTGTTTATCCCGCAACAAGAGCATAGCGATCGCTTCGCGGGTGAACTACGCCACCGGAAAGGGCGGTTACGCCATCGCCCATTTCGTTAAAAATTACATATCATATTTTTAGAGCCAGAAACTAAAAACTGAAAAACTGAAAATGACAGCGTATGCTCTAAATTTACCTGACCATTTAAAACATGAAGTTTAATGGAGAAATCAATGCGTAAACAAATCATCGAATATACGTCTCCACTAGATGCGTTGATTGCCCTTACCAAACAGTTAAATACCTATGAAATAAAGTACCAAATGAATTCAGAAGAATTTTTTGCAAAATATACCCAAGGAGAAACTTCTGACGATGAAGTGTTTGTAGAATGGGCAGGAAACTACCAGCATTATCTAGCTCTACACCAAGAGATAAAAAGCAAACTCAGAGATGTCGCGTAAAGTTATCCAAGCCTATTTAGATGAAATTGAGCAACTTTTAGTCAACTGCTCTAATACATACATTGAGGAATATAGTACAGTTATTTTAACGACAGAAAGAGCTAATCTCCGCATTAGGATACGTTTCGCTCTCAGATATTTACTGGCAGTCAGTGAAGCATTTATTATTGTAGATAATCAGATTAGATATATCGATTACCGCTATCACTTTCAAGATGAGCAAAATAATCTGATATTTCGTTATGACAGTACACCACACTTTCCCAACTTGCCTAGCTTCCCGCACCATAAACATCTTTTTGACAACGTAATTGCTTGCGAAAAGCCATATATAACGGATGTTCTACAAGAAGTGATGGAGTTTTTAGAGTAGGAATAATGTATTGAGTGAGGTGCTGATACCAGTAAATATGTTGGTTTCAAGCTAGAATTTCACGGGCTGTTTATCTAGATTTACAATATGATCTTTACTAGAGCCAGAAACTAGAGATTGAAAATGACAGCATACGCTCTAAATTTACCTGACCAGTTGAAGTATGAAGTTGAGCAATTAGCCCAGAGTCAGGGTATTTCCCTTGACCAATTTATTCTGTGGGCTGTAACAGAAAAAGTAAGTACCCTGAAAGCATCTTTTCCACAAATTGCTTATCGCCAGGGGACAAATGGACAACTTGTGCCAGTCATCAAAGGGACGGGAATTCGGGTGCAGACTGTGGCGATCGCTTCCCAAAATTGGGGTATGAGTCCAAGTCAGATTGGTAATGAGTATGAGCTTACTGAGGCACAGGTAAGAGAAGCTTTGAGTTTTTCTGTAGTAAATAAGGGGCAGATTGATGCAGCGATCGCTTCTGAGCAATCCTTAGAAATTGCCAATGGTTAAGCTCAAGCTTCATTTGGATGCAGATACCTCCAGTAAATCGCTGCATTTAGCATTGGTGTCTAAAGGACATGATGTAACTCGTACTCCAAATGACTGGATGCCTTTAGATGCTAGTGATGAAACTCAATTATTACGCTCAACTGCTCAGGGTCGAAGTATCTTTACTTTCAATGTGAGAGACTTTATTGTTTTATCGCAACAGTATCCTCAGCATGGCGGTATTATCCTTGCTGCTCAAAATAGTTGGTCACTTTCAGATTTGATTGCGGCATTAGATAGCCTATTATCTGAGGCAGAAGCAGCAGATTGGGTTGGTCAGGTAGATTGGCTCAATCGGTGGCGGAAGTAGTCATTAAATCAGATTTATCTGGGCTATAACTCTCCTCTAAATGCTCGATGTTGGAGGGAGGCGAAAAGGGCATCGAGTTCTGAGAGTGAGGCGCAATGTGCGGCTTTGAGTTTTTCTACTGCTTCGACGCGTTGAGCAAATTCTTTTTGAAGTGGTAGTGGTGGAATATTAATTAAAAACCCTTTAACATCTTGCTGATTGATACTAGATTGGTTTACAGCGTTTTTTGATGAGCTTAGAATTTGTCCCTTAATGAACTTACTCTGAAGAAATTCCACAAGATAGCACGAATCAATAATCTCAAGGTTGACGCTAAACCGCATCATGTTTGACTCAAATACAATTGGTTCTGTCATAGGAGGAATTAACGCACTCTTTCCGAGATATTCCATACTATTAACTCGATTGATAACAATATCTCCTTCATTTAATTTGTATAGAGCCTGTTCATCTTGCGAAACGCGCACTCGCTTCAAAGTAGATAATTTGGTGACTTTGCCATCATAAAATGCATCTATCCGTAAAATCGGGGTTCCTGAACCATAATCAGATGAATGTTTATAAAGACCGTTTTGCAGACTATTAATAATTAATTTTTCAAGCCTATCTACGATCCACCCCTTCGGATTTGTCGCAGGATCGCCGAACATTTCTATGAAGATGGCTTGGGTGAGGGTGTCGAGTTGTGCGATCGCTTCCCGACGTTTAGACCTGAGTTCTTCGGCGCGATCGAGTATTTCTGCAATCCGCCTCTGTTCTTCCAAGGGTGGAATGGGTATTTCAAAGTTGGCAAGTACAGATGGGCTTAAGCGCGGTAGGTTTACTCCAACAGCCCGCGAATTTGCGTAGTCAACTATCTTGGGCTGACGAAGAAAGTGGAATAAGAATTTTCGGTCAACATTCGACCTTGGCAAAATCGGCAATATGTCTGTACTGCAAATGCCACTGAATTCTGGACATGCAATTTTGGCAAGGTAAGGACGGAGTTTGCCGTAGAGAATATGTTGCTCTGTAAACTGAAACTTAGAACTGGCAAGTTCACCAGCGTCTACAGGTTTCAGTCCTATAAATCTGCCACCTCTTTCAATGTGTTCAAGACCAACGTATATTGTGCCATCCCTGATTTGCTCTGGTTGAACACCCGATCTTTCGATGTTTGCCACTTCTGCAAGCGTGACTATCTTCCAAGGACTCATCTCAGCAGCCCCTCTAACTTTTTCATCCCCTGCTGATCAGTATTTTCATTTATTCCTATTCCAGCAAGACAACGCGATCGCCGAACTTAGCCGCCAGTTTGCGATCGTAAGTTAGCACCTGAGTATCAGATTGAATTGCTGCTGCCACGAATAACGTATCGTAGAACGAATGACTTGCCTCGACTGCCAGTTTGAGAGCAACATCCCGAATTTGAGAACTAGAAATCATCACATCAACCAATGCCTCAGCATCTTGCAACGCATCCAAACCTGTTTGCAAGGGTAGTTGCCGAAATTGTATCCATTGCCAAATCACATTACCCAACTCGGCAAACAACGAATCAGGCACCACGATTTGATCTACAGTTTCTAAAGCTGCGATCGCCTGCTCATACTTGTCTTCTACGTTTAAGAGTGCATAGGCAAACACCATCGTATCAATCACCATCAGAGTCGTCCTTCTGATTTCCAAGTTTGCACCCGACTTTCTGATTCCATCGGTAACGTCTTTGCCCGTTGACGAATACGCGCAAGCACTTCATCACGTTGTCCGTAGCGTTTTTGCAGCAAATCTCGGACTTCTTGCTCCATCGAAATTCCCTTTTGTCCCGCCAAGCGTTTAATGCGATCAACTAACTCATCAGATATATTGCGAATGGTAATTGTTGCCATACTGCCTCCTTTGCTAGTGCCACTCGACTAGCAGATCGTTACCTTTATGCTAGCAGTTTGCTGGCATCCTAGTAGCCTAAATTATTTCAGCAATCCCTCCAATTTCTCCATCCCCTGCTGAATTTCCACCTCTAACCTCGCCAAATTAGCCAGGATGTCTACTCACAACACCCCTGAGCGCGTTCAAACACAATTTTTCGTAAATTGGTAGGAATATAAGTTTTGCTCATGCACTTTGTTGTAACTTGAGCAGAGCTTGAGCTTTAGCAAGACGTACCAAATGCTCAATAAACTCATAATGTTGCCACAGACAGCGACGCCGAATAGCCCGTCGTAGACATCGCTTTCATCTAAACCTTGAGTACGATTTTTGTCTAAGAGAGAATCAATTTCAGCTTGAACCATAGGCGAAAGACGGAGAGCTAAAATTTCTTCAGGAGATGGCAACTTTGCTAAAAACTCCAAAATTTCAGTCAGTCCAGAAAAACCTGTGGAAGGATTAGCAATAATTTCTCGCAATTCTAGAGCCAAAATCTGGGGTAAATCTTCCTTGCGAGATTCTAAATTCCGAGCCATCTCATCAGGTATGTCTAAAGTAATTTGCATAATTTTTGATCTCAATAATATAACTTATAAGGTTTTCATCACATCTCATCCTTGCAAAACTTCAGCCGCAGTTAACTGAAGATTGGCAAAAATTGCAGAAACAATAACACTTTCTCCTTGATAAACTCGCTCATCATAAAAACCCTCCACCCATTCCAAAACCGTCACTTTTTGGGCAATCGGATCAACAATCCAATACTCCGCAATTCCCCGCGCTGCATACTCAGAACGCTTGTAACGATAATCCCGATTTTCCTGATTTGGACTCACCACCTCAACCACCAACAACGGCGGCGGCATATCCATCAAAATTAGCGATCGTGTAGCACCTTGCATTACCGTCGCCAACTCCTCAGAAAACACCACCAAATCAGGAACACGCACCCCCACCTGCCGACTATTCACAGCAATTTCTGTTTTCATACTCAAGCGGTAATAGGGAATACCTAATTTAGAAAAATAGATTAATAAAAACGTAGCTATTCGCCGATTTACCTCGCTTTCTAATGGCATTTGAATTAATTCTCCGTTCTCCAATTCATATAAATTATCCGTCCCATCGTCAAACTGAAGAAATTCCTCAAAGGTCATCTTTTTAGTGGCTGCAACTGTCATTGCTGTTTCTCCCATAGACCGCTTGTATTAACTATTTTAACAATGCCTCTAATTTCTCCATCCCCTGCTGAATCTCCACTTCCAACTTTGCCAAATTAGCCAGGATGTCTTGAGGTGCGCGGTGTTCTACCTCTTCATGCACCACTTCCTTATAACGATTCAAACTGAGGTCATACCCCTGAGCCGCAATATCAGCCTTCGGTACACAAAAACTCTGAGCTGTGCGGAGTCGCTCTCGTTCCGTAGTATTCCGCGATCGCCAACGACTCAACACATCCAGCAGGTTATTCTTAGTATGTTCCTCTGTTGTTAACTGGGCAGCCGGTACAACACCTAATTTATCTTCAGAAAGCAATCGAGCGAATCATGCTAATCGCTGGTAAAGTTCAGCATTTTTTCGCAGTACATAACTAGCGGCTTGCTTCAACTCACTTTTTGGGTAGTTTAACAAATCTTCTAGAGAGACAGATAACAATTCTTCAGTCGAGATACCCAACTTTGGCGCTAATGACTGCAATTTTTGCAGTTGCTACTCTGCAATATTAATTGTTATAGCAGCCATATTTCCTTTTCCTAGCTAGTCTTTGTCTAACATTATTATCTGGCATTTACCCCTCATCAGCCATCAAAGCTTATACTGTGAGCTTCTTTTTCTTTTTCAGTAACCCCTATTTAATCCACGTTCCTTAGTAATAAAGCAATGAGTAATTAGCAAGATTATTCTTGAACTGCAACTATTCGTTAAAGTGAATTTTTTAAATGTAAAGGAATTTGAAGAGTAACATAATTTTATCCAGTGAATAATTATAAATGCCAGCGAATTAATTAACCATCAATTCAATCATGGCTAGACGAATTGAGTTATTTTCTAGGAAAATAGGCGCGATCGCAGTAAAATTACCAATGGTGTGGTTACAGAGAAAAAAACAAGCAGCTTATTAGAAATAACTTTCATTTGATCAACGTTAATGGAGATGTTATGGAACCTGCTCTTCCCCTTGCTGGCTTAAACATCCTCGTAGTTGATGATGATGAGGATAGCCGCTTTTACATTACTACCGTGTTGGAAACTGATGGAGCTACCGTCATGGCAGTTGCATCGGCAGAGCTAGCATTGAAAGTACTACCTGAGTTGCAAGCAGATGTATTGATTTCTGATATTGCTATGCCTGGTGAAGATGGCTACACCCTCATCCGCAAGATCAGGGCTCTGAAGCCTGATATTTGGGGAAAACTTCCCGCGATCGCCTTGACTGCATACAGCGATAGCGAGTATCGTAGCCTTGCCCTGGAAGCAGGCTTTCAGACTCATGTGGCTAAACCAGTTGATCCAGGAGAACTAGTTGCGATCGTCGCAAATTTGGTTAGGACTTACGCACAAGTTACGGAATAACTATTTAGCTTCAGTTTCAAAGCTAATTTGCTCAGACTTATATCCTGGTGGCTCAACATGAATTAAAATTCTGACTGGACGAAACCGTTCTTCTAATCGTCTTTCTACTTCTTCGGTGAGGTGGTGGGCGGTTTCTACGTCTGCTGCATCGACTATTAAATGCATTTCAATGAACACTTGACGACCAAGAACACCGCGAGAGGCAATATCATGACAGTTAATTACACCTGGAACAGAAGTAGCGATCGCATGTATTGCTTCTGGTGCGATCGCCATGTGATCCACAAGCCAAGGCAAATTCTCTTTTAAAACTGACCAACCACTCCAAAATACCAACAAAGCGACAGGAAAAGCTAAGACTATATCCATCCATTGATAACCTAGCCAAACTCCTATCAAACCGGCAATTACAGAGATTGTCACCCAAATATCGCTCATGGTATGTGTCGCGTCAGCAATGAGAATTGAGCTACCTACCCGCCTACCTACACGACGTTCGTAAAAGGCAACAAAAATATTCACGCCCAGCACAATTAGTAATAACCACAACTCCGGTGGTGATATGATCACAGGTTCACCACCACCTTTGAGAATTCGTTCGATTGCTCCTCGCAGAATTTCAAAACAGGCTATTCCTAAAAATGAGGCAATTCCTAAAGCTCCGACTGCTTCAAATTTGTGATGTCCGTACGGATGCTCGCGATCGGGTTGTGGAGAAGAAAATTTACTCGCAATTAATCCTAAAACGTTGTTGGCGCTATCTGTCACACTATGCAAAGCATCTGCTAGCAAACTCAAAGAACCTGTCCAGTAGCCCACAAGTGCTTTCAATCCCATTACAAACAGGTTGAGCAATAGGGTAATAATTAAAACCTTTCGCACTTCGGCGCGGTTATCGTAAGTCATAGATAATTTCTCACATCAAGTTCTATGACTTCTAATGTATAACTCCAAACACAAATAAATACAAAGAAAATGTATCAAACTCTTACGCTGTAAGGATTAATTCTCTTGATAATCTTTTAAATTAGCGGAATCTATTAAGACTCTTTCTTATAGCGGCTGCCATAATGGTTAGGACAATTCTGCTATGGATAGCTGTGACAGCCGCTCTCTTAGGGTTTGCGAATGTCCTAAGCTGTCTGTCTACTGCTATAACTAAAATACGCTACAAGCTTTATAGTTATTAGTAATAGCTTTGCTTTTAAGAGCGGATCTTTCCCGTTAAGAGGATGTTTAAAAAGTGTACGGTTGTATCGAGATCCCTGACGAGGGGTTAGTGTAATTCAAAGAAAAAGAAGATTCCCAATATATTTTGAGTTATTATCAAAACTGGGTAGTAGCAATTTTGATGAACAGAAAAGGATTTTATCTCAACTCTTTCTAATTGTTAATAATTGTAATCTATGTCTATTAGGAAACCGATAATTTTGTTCAGTCAACCTAGCCTTTCGTCTCGCCTCGTCAGATATTCAGGATTTTTTCAATAGTTAATGTTATCACTAGCAACCCAAAATTTTATTTATGCTATTCTTCTTAAATACCAGTTAGCCCTCGCACATAATTTACAATAGCAAAAAGCTTTACATAGTAAGGTTTTCAAATATTTATTGCTAATATATTTTTACAGTTTTATTCATCTTATTTATTTTTTTGAGATAAAGGGAGCGGTAGAACCTAAGTTATCTCCAAAACTATGCTTCAAACTAAAGTCTTCATTACTCGTCGTCTACCCATTGAATTAGAGCAACTGCGATCGCTCGCCACTGTGGAAGTTTGGCCAGAACGCCAACCCCCTCCCCACAAAATTTTACTAGAAAAAGTCAAGGAAATAGATGGATTGCTCTGCCTGCTCACTGACCAAATTGATCGGCAATTGATAGAGTCTGGAAAACTCAAAGTCATCAGTCAAATGGCGGTGGGTTACGATAACATTGACATTGCCGCCGCTACAGCACGGCAGATTCCTGTCGGTTATACTCCTGGTGTATTAACCGATGCTACCGCAGATTTTACCTGGGCACTATTAATGGCAGCAGCACGGCGAGTAGTGGAGGCAGATCGGTTTACTCGTGCAGGTTTATGGCAGACTTGGGAACCAGACTTGTTATTGGGACCGAATGTTACGGGTGCTACCTTAGGCATTGTTGGTTTTGGGCGGATTGGTCAAGCGATTGCTCGTCGTGCTAAAGGCTTTGAAATGCGGATTTTGTATACGAGTCGGCAACGATGCCAGCCAGAATTAGAACAATCTCTAGGTGTGGAGTTTTATCCGTTAGAACACTTACTGGAAGAGTCCGACTTTGTGACACTGCATACACCATCTGCTGATGATACTTATCATCTTATTAGCGATTACCAATTTGAGTTGATGAAGCAATCGGCTATTTTGATCAATACAGCACGAGGAACTATTGTAGATCCAGATTCTCTGTATCGTGCCCTTGCAAATGGTGAAATCGCCGGTGCAGCTGTGGATGTTACAGAACCAGAACCGCTCCCCAGCGATAGCCCATTGTTGACCTTAGATAATCTGATTATTGCACCTCATATCGGCAGTGCCAGCCGTCAAACGCGCTTAAAAATGGCAACAATGGCGATCGCTAACTTAATTGCAGGATTGACAGGTGATCATTTGGCTGATTGTGTTAATCCTGAAGTTTACAATTTTTAAGGGACTTCCAAATAAAAAAATATCCAATTATTTATTGTGGGGTGGGCGTCTCGCCCGCCCAGCAACCAAAGGCGGGCAAGACTTCGGCGTGAGCGCTACTTCTCTACGAGAGGCTGCGCCAACGACAACGCTCAGTACAAGTCAGTCGAACGCTGCCCACCCCACAAGTAGTAGTAATTTATTTCTTGGAAATCCCTAATTTAGCGATACCTTCAGTGAGCTTCGCTAACGCAGAACTTTTAAGCCAGCAGCGAGGAACACAATTTGTCTTCGAGTTCGATTTCGTGTTCTTGGGTGGCGACAATCGCCTGAGTGATGACGCGCTGGCTGTCAAAACCGACTGCGTGTAATTGCAACCACTGTTGAGCTTCATTGCCTTCGCGGAGGATTTTGTGCAAAGGAGAAAGGAAACAGCTAAAGCCTTGTTGTTTAGTGATCGCCCAAACATCTTGGTACATTTGGGAAATCCAATCTCTGGCTAAGATGCTTCTGCCATCTTGCCAATGCCTCAAATGAGCATCAAGACTACCAACAGCAGCAGCAGCTTCATTCTCAGCAGTCAGGGTGACGAGTTCTTCAGCAGAGAAGGTACTTTGAGTTAACGTATCGATACTAGGATTTTCGATTATTTGCAATAAACGCGCTTCTAATAAGGCACTAATCGCTAGCAAGGCAATGGGATCTGTGACTAAATCACAAATTCGCAATTCTAGGCGATTCAAGTCATAGGGACGGCGATCGCCATTTGGGCGCACTGATGCCCACAAATGGCGTATATTTTGCATTGTTCCAGCAGCCAGTTGATTTTCCACCCATTGAATATGATCAGCGTGGCTGGCAAATAACGGCACATGGCTAGGCGTTTGCGGAAAGAGTCCCCAACGGGTGGAGTGATACCCAGTAGTTTTGCCATCTAGGAAGGGAGATGAGGCGCTGAGGGCGAGAAATAGAGGTGCTTCCATACGGATCACCCGACACGCTCGCATTAATACTTCTGGATCGCTGATGCCGACATTAATATGTACACTAGCGGTAACTACTTTCGTTCCGTAAGTGTTCTCAATGTAGTCATGATAGGGGTTTGCTGGATCTGAACGCAGAAAGCGATCGCTCCCACCCAAAGATAAAGTACTCCCCGGTATCAAAGTGTAATTGCCCAAGCGATTGAGATAGTTTCGCAACTCTCGCCGGGGACGCAGCAAAGCACACAATAAATTATCGTAATTAGGGGATGGTTGGGTTATATATTCGACGTTGCGGCTATCTGGCTCCCGCATAAATCCATCCAAATCTGCAACAATTTTGTCGGAGAGACCGACGATTTCACCTTGAGGCGTGCCAGTGTATATCTCTATTTCAAAGCCTTTTAATAAAACCACCTTGTTCTCCTCGGCTCTCTCTGCCTATAAATTGTATCCAATAAGACGAATTTCTGTATCTATCTTTAAGTCAATCAAAGGTTAAGAATCATTTTATTGCCAACTCACACAAAATCAGGACGACAGATTTCTGGGCTGTCTTCCGAAAAATCATTACTATTGAACTATGAAAAATATTCTAATATGTCTTGGTCACGGGACACAATAAAATCATTGGGTGAATCACTCTCTTGGGCAATATTGAGACGTAGAAACTGCGCCCATACTTGATCACTCAGTAAGTTTAAAGCCGTTTGAGGATTATTATTAGCGATCGCGCGGATAACTTTACGCCATCCCTGCTGTAATGACTCAATAAAAGCCTCTTCAATAGAAACTTGACTCAGTAACAAAAGTCCCGTTTTAAAACTTGCTGAATCAGCTTGTATATTCTTGGACTTTAACCCCTGAAGTGCCACATTTAACCATACAGGCAGAAGTTCCAGCCAGTTATTTTGCTGTATTTTTTGGAGTGCAATATCTTCCATACGTAGCGCACTCCACACAGATAAAGACTCTAGAGCCAGTTTATAATCGCGGTTTTCTAAAGCATTCTCCCATAATTTTTGAGCGTGATTTTGGAAGCGATTAGCGAGAAATTCATAAGCTTCCTGAACTTGATGGGGAATTGTAACTTTATAAACTGACTCGCCTCTTGGTAGGTAGTCACCGCGATAAGATAGCCAGTTATGAGATCCACAAAGATGGATTTGCTGATCAACTATTACTTCTTTGACATGGGAATCACCCAGCCAAAGAACCTGTACACATGGTAAACCATCAGGTGTTTTTATCGCTCGAAGTTTTTTCTCTAGTTCTGGTGGAATTGGTTTATCTTCATCTTCTTCTCGCCGCGCAATTCCATGTCCAATCAAAATCCAAACTCCGCGATTAGCTAATTTCTGTAACAGAGTTAGAAATTTTTCATTTACAACTGCCTGATTCACCCAAGGAGAATAAATGAGAACCTGATTTTTAGCCGAATTTAAAACTTCTGAAAAAGCTTGGCTAATTTGTCCATCGCGTAACTGTATAGCTTCACCTCCCACTGTAGAATTATCTACTTTCTCACCAGCTTTTGTAGCATTTTCTAGCGCTTTCTGGCGAATATTTTCGACTCTAGCTTCTATTTCAGTATTTTTTTGCTTGAGAATGGCTTCACGTTCAAAATTGATGGTTTCAGTTGACAATTTACATAATGCTTGCAAAGAAATTTTGCCTTCAGCATGTAGCAGTTCTAAACAATTTGATGCTGACTCTAAAATTTGCTTTCCATTTCTGATTTGAATACTTAATTTATCTTCAAGGGCATCGAAGATAACGAAAAGCGATATCTTTCTCCCAATTTTTTGAGTCGAAGCTAATATTTTAGAGGAAGTAACGATTTTTCCATCTTCTGGTACATGAAGTGCTAAACCTGAAGCTTGAATACTTTTTTGTATTTCTTCAAGTGAGAAGGAAGCAATATCAGCAATTGTATTATCTATAGTTATAAAGTCTGCCAAATCAGGCAAATTTATCACTGTCTCGTTTAAGGATTCAGATTGAAAGGTGATTTTGTCGCTTAAAGGGTCGATAATAGCATTAATTTGTATAGGATATGGGGGCTGTGGTACAAACCCTTTTTCATAAAATGAACGTCCTTCAGAAGTGACTGTAATTGGCGATGTTGCTGATATAGTTTGTAATGACCGAAGAGTTGCAGTAGTAGTTTGGATAAATATAGAATCAAGCCCAAGTACAGAGGCTAATTCATCCTCTGTTGGCGGAGGTTTAAATTCAATAGCAGCACGGATGATAAATTCTTCGAGTATGTTAAACTGGCGGGGTTCTTTGATATTTATTTCTACAGGAGTTTGACGCAAACTATAACGGAATTGACGCGCTGCTAAAACTGATAAACTAGAACTTTGCGCTTCTATTTCGTCTACCAAATTTTTGAGATTGTCATCAATAGGTTTAGATGAAGAGGCGATAAACATCAATGAAACCTCCATGTATACGCACGATTTGAATGTAGTTCTGTATTTGTGCTGTTAATCTCTTGAGTAACTTCCTCTAATGTTTATGTTAGTCTGGCTTTTGATGGGTCTCTTCTTGAGATATTATTGAGTTTTGCCACTTTTCAGCACGACTTCCAAATGCTGTTATGTCATGCTCTGGAGTTGCAATAGTTGCAGCCTCAATATTTGACCGGCTTCTTGCGTTTAGGCAAGTCTAGAACCGAGATATATCTAGTATCAGCTAATACATCCATGATGTTTATATGTTTGCATACATATTCATTTTAATAACATTATTTTAGTTTGTAAATGCTCCGATACAGTTCCTCAAAAGCGAAACTTTACGATAAAAAGTGTCGGCTTTTCAAATTGGTAATTTGCTCAGTATTTGGCCTCAATTTCATTTCCCAAATTTTTGAAATTGTCATCAATTGGTTTAGCATAAATCGCCAGTTATTTGTGAAGCGCCTGCTGAAAAGTCTTGATAGCATTAACATGATTCACCATATTAATGCAGCGTAACAACAAATCCAGATCGATCCCTTTAACCTCTTCACTACTAGAAACCCTTTCATAGTGAAGTGCGTTGCCTTCTTTTTGCAGGTGATAAACTTCTAACACTCCATCTTCCCAAAACCACACTTCTGGAATCAACAGCCGCTTGTATGCCTCCAGTTTGTTGATACCGCCACTGGTAAACACCACCTCGATCGCCAAATCGGGACGCACTCGACCAGGGGCAAGTTTATAAGATTCATCCGCCTCTCGCTTGACAGCACCCGATTCACTTTCTAAGGTCATTGACCCAGTTGGAGTAAAGTCAAACTCTGCGATGAGCAGATAAAGTTCTAACAATGCGGCAATTCTCTTCTTAACAGTTTCGTGGGGTTCTCCAGGCATTCTTCGGATCTCCAAAACACCATCCAGGAAAGACAGCCGATATCCTGGACGGTCTAATAACTGCTCAACTGCTTTGAATTCTCTCCAAGTCAGTCTTTCAAACAAAAGGGGTGATTCTTTTGTGGGTGTAGCGTAGACGCTTTGCGGTGAGGGGGTCGCAGTCTTGGCGGTTTCCGTCGATTGCGATCCCCCGAACCCGAAGGGCTTGTCGTCAGACATCGCTGCTGGGGTCATAAAAGTCTCCAGTCTGTTTCTAAATGAGAAATAATCAGTTTTGGAGGGCAGTTTGTTAATTGTAACTTCTTTCTAGGAGCTTAAAAATTATTTTTTCTCACCTTTTTATATTTGCTGTTTCTCACCTAAGCCTTTAATTAACAACAAAACCACTTTTCAAATAATTCGAGTATCTATCTTGCTATGATTTGGATCATGGTGAAGCATTTAGCATAAATTTTTACCACTCATAACTTTTCAAACACTCTCTTATACACTAAGACAACATTGCAGGTAATTTGCTAAAAGAAATCACATATTTCTCTCCAATATTGCGTTTCAATATCTTAATCGCCGCTTCATGATATTCCTGCCCACCACTAGAAGCACAGCCATCTGATACTACGAACGTCTCAAATCCAGCATCAAAGAGTCCTAAAGCTGTAGCCATCACACAAGCGTCTGTATCAACTCCACACACTGCGACTGTAGTAATAGCATTATTTTGCAGTGCTTGGAGCAGGGCAGATGACATCACAAAAGAAGTAGGAGCATGAGCATGAGAAAAAAGAAAGCGGGAATGGAGCAAGGGAGGTGAAATTGGAGAATATAAAGGCTTATCAAACGTTTTGCTGACAACCGGAATTAAGGTTTTAGAAAGCTCTGTTTCCTCTCCAGAAACCATATCGTTCCAGTTGAGTTGACGTGAAAAGTTAGGATTCCGGTTAAAAAAGCGAGTTGCCCAAACCTGATGAAACTTACTAGCATTATTAACTACCTTTGGCACAACCGCTTCACATTCAGGTGTGATCAAAAAGCCATTTTGTAAATCTACCGCTAACAAAATCCCTTTACGTTGACTTAATGAAGTAGACTTGTCATCAATAGGTTTAGCTGAAGAGGCGAGAAACATCAACGAAACCTCCATGAAGACTTACAATATTTGAAACTTCGGAATACATACTTCCAACTTTACCTGATTGATGGGTAAACAAATTATGACAACCCACAATTATCAAGAGTTCTTGAGCGCGAGAAAATGCAACATTTACCCGTTCTGGCTTCTTTGCAAATCCCACATCTCCTTTACTATTGTTGCGAACCATACTAACAATTACAACTGGTCTTTCCATACCTTGAAATCGGTCTACTGTACCAGTACGAATTTCTAGTGAAGGGAAAAGTTCAGATTGCAGGCGCTCATCGATTTTTCTTAATTGAGCGCCATAAAATGTAATTACGGCAATTTCTTTTTTTGGTTCACCATTAGCAACTCTAGAAGCCCAAATATTCTCGAACTGCTGACATAGACGTTCTATCGCATCAATTTCTTGAGCATTAAAGTAAGAAGTTCCATTTCGTTGCTCTAAAAACTGATTTTCGATAGGCGTTTTTACCCAGATAAGATGTTGAGATTCTTGGATGATTTCGCCTGCTAAATGATGTGCGCGTTTTGTATCCGGCTCCAAAATACCAGATTCTAATTTACCGTCATAAAATTGATTGATTGCTCCCATAATAAATGGGTGCATTCGATATTGTGTAGTTAGCATTTGTTTGATGCTTTCATCAGCAGATTCAAACTGACTTTTAAATAGTGATTCTTCTAAGAATTGTAATTCTTCTCGTGTATTACCAATTGTTTGAGCAACTTCTTCTAAAGTGCTAGTATCAAGCATGGGTGGTAATTGTCGATGATCACCTACCATGACTAATTTTTTACCTTTCAAGGCTGGAATTAGTAACTCTGGTGGAGTACACTTACTAACTTCATCAATGATCACGACATCAAAGGATTTGAATTCTTCCGAAAAACCTCTATTTGCAGCTTGAACACAGGTGATACCGACGACGTTGGCATTGTCTAAATATATACGCCTTAAATCGTCGCGGTCGCCTTCAGTTGGATTTCTTAATTTTCCGATCCAATCTTGTACAAAAATCTGATATTTCTTGAGATAATTTTCTTCTTTTTGAAGTTCCTGTTGCCAAGATTCAAACTTCATATTAATGCTGCGTAATAACTCTACATTAAACAAGTCAGCAGCAGAATTTTCTGGTTTAAATTTATCCGGTACTCTTTGCCATTCTGTCAACCACCAGTTTCTTTCTTCGATTAATTTTTCTGAGGGTTGTAGTTGTGATTTCTGTTGTATTTCACCGAGATTAACTTGTAATTTCTGAAGCTGTTCTAGGGAAATTTCAGTTTCTTCTTTTAGTTTTAATAAATGCTCATCTAGAGAATTTCTAATCATCTCCAATACAGCAAAAGGTTCTAATGATGAAATTAAGGTTTCAAGTTGACTGATGCAATTTCCCCAAGAATGCACTTGATTTGAGAATTCTTGGGGTTGATCCCAAATATTTGATTGTGTTGTGAGATATTTTTCAACTAGAATGTGTAATTGAGCAGGGATATTTTTTTGATTCAGTTCTTGCAAGATATTAATAACTTGTCCAAGTTGCAAATTAGCATCCTGTTGTGCTTTTTCTACCTCAGCTTGAGTAATAGATATTTCCTGCTGGCTGATTTCATTTTTCTGAAGTTCATTTAATTGTCGTTGTAGATGCTGAAGCTGTTGTTCAGTTTCCGTTTTTACTTTTAAAACGCATTGACGCGCATTTATAAGGATAGTATCGAGCAATTCTTGTGTAAGCTGGGTGAGAGTAGAATCAATGTTATTCCATTCCCATGATGCACCATAGGTTTTTTGCATTCTAATTAAAAAAACCTGGGTGTTCTCAACTAGTAATTTTCGCTGTTTTGTGGTAAGTAGTTGATAATTGTTAAACTGTTGATAAGTTTCATACCATTGGGTGCGTAGGCTTTGCCCACCGTAGGTATCGCTCTTTGATAGCACCATTGGAATCTGACTAAAATTTTGTTGTAAAAAATAGCTAAAATTATGCTGTTTACCCCGCCTATCAGTAAAACTTCCATCTATTTCATAAGCGATCGCTTTTGCCAATAGCTCCCATTCTGGTAAGTTAATATTATAAGTTTTTGGTACTATTGGTAATTTTAATGTATTAGCAAACATCAACAAACCTAGTGGTAAGTCTGCTAAATTTTCTGTTAGTGGTAAACCTGATTGATGACAATCTTTCAAAGTTTGATACAGATGGGAATGTGCTGTAGACTTCCATTCCTTAACTGCTGAAATAATATAATCAATTTCTCGTTTACGGTTTTGCAAAATCTGGATTGTTTGCTGAATATTTTGCAGCTTGGTAAGATATTGCTGATAATCTGGTTGTAGCTGATTTAACGAGGCGAAATTCTGTTTAACAACCTGTACCCGCGCTGCAACTTCTGATATAGCTTGACTTGCATCTTGAGCATGAGTAAAAGCAGTTTTAAATTTAAAAATTTCTGTTGCTACAGTTTCACGCAACCAAACCGCTAAACCAAAAGCACCAACTGTCGGTAGTACCAAGCCAAGTTCTTCAGTATATTTGATGGCTTTACGAACACTTGCTAAAAATTCTTCTACTAAAGTGTTGCCTTCTGTATAGGGCTTAAGAAGTGGCAAAAAATCTGTAACTTCTGGAGATTCCCAATTGATATTTGGTATAGTATTTAGGATGTTTTCTAAACCTGCAATTAGAGATTCAACCTGATTTTGTTTGTCTACAGTTTCGTTGTAAGATTTTTCTTGATTTGTAAAGTTCGTCTCTATTTTTAACTTGTTTTTATAGAATTTATTTTTTTGCTGATTCAATTCTTCCTCGGCTTGGAAGTAGGCTGTGAATCTTGGCAATGATGCCAGTAATTGACTGAAAATTTTGATATTTTCGAGCCGTTGAGTAAGATTGTTTTCGCAGTCATTCGCTGTATTTTCTAGCCATCTGCCAATCACTTGATCTTCTAAAAATGGCTGTCCTTCTTCCCCAACTTTTTCGGCTCTCCCCTTGCGTAGTGCCCGAATCACTGGGTTGTGAACTAATCGACTTAGGGCATTATCTACTGCTAAATTGGCTTGAGAAGCAATTAAAGTGCGTCCACCGCAAAGCGCAATTTGATAGCAAATCTCGGCAATTACGGTAGTTTTACCAGTACCCGGTGGCCCTTGGATGAGAACAAGATCCTTAGCGGCAAGTACCTTTTCTACTGCTGCTTTCTGGCCAGGATTAGCAGAAGATAACAACAAATCTTGTGGTTTAAGTTCGATAGTTGTTTTGATTTGTCTAGCCTGAGAAGCATCAAATAAAAAGTTGCCCAAGTAGGGATTCTGGGTATAACCATTATTCAAATCATCTAAAGCTTTTTTCTTGCGCTGAATCTGCTGAATATCACCAACTGCCTCAAAACATAAAAATCCGGTAGCTGGTAATTGATAACGTTCTGCTGCCATGTGTTCAGCTAAATCGCGTTCTAGTCTGAGACTAATAATACAACGGTTGGGGTCAACATCTTCAACAGTCCCAAGTTGGCGGCCATTAATCCAATTTTTTCCGATGGGAGCAGTTTCAAAAAGTTTCAAATCTTCGTTTTTTGTCCGTCTTGCTCGTTCCCAGAAATTGTCCACATCGAGGGAATTTTGATAAAAGCCGTCAAGTGTGGCTGAAGTTACATCAATTTCAAAACTGATTCGCCTTTTAAAGTTATAGTTATGACTTAGATAACGCACGCAAAATTGACGCGCTTTAGCAATTTTTTCCTCAATTTGCAAAAACGCTTTCCAAGCTTTAAGCTGATCTTCTGTAGGCACATGATCGCCACAAACTGGCGCGGCGGCGATGCGTTTCAATGTCGCCGGCGAAATGTCGAGATGATGCTGATGATTTGATAGCAAACGTAAGCGACAAGGCACAGCATAACTATCAGCGTGTCCCCGTGAGGGTTGTAACAACTGAGCCGATAGTATTTTTAAGCCGCCACGTCCATCTTTTTGTACAGCCGCTCTAAATCCTAATGTTTTTCTGAGCTTCTCAAGTCTTGCGGGTAATTGAAAATCATCGCTGTCTGTTGCGATTGTCAAATCCCAAATTTCTTCTCTTGACTCTTTCCCTGCACCTTTGCGACGCACATAAAATAGAGAAGGCTTTTTACCAACACATTCATACATTAACTCATTGGCACGATCGCGCCGCTCCCTAAATTCGGGATATGATTTCAGGGCAGTTTCACCTTCCAGATGGCGGATAAAACTATCAATTGCTGAAGCTATAAACATATAGCCCCAATCTTCAGAGGTTGTTTTAATTTTCGAGGATTTTGCTGTTAGTTTATTTGCCGCTACACGAATGCTTTCAGCCTCGGATTCTGAGATGGTGCTGTTATGGCTTTTGACTGCAATTTTGAGCTGTTCGCAAATTGCTAATAGCTTCTTGCTATCCAAATTCAATTCTTTTGCTAGTTCGTAGATTCTGAGTTTGACTTTGTTCATCCACTATTACCCTTTTCCGTATTAGCCCTACCGTACTGAACGTTTTACGGATTCAAAAATACTTTTTGTAATCGCAAAAAGTATCAAGATTATCAAACCGTAAAAAAAGGCATTTAATAAAAATGCCCCAAGATTTAGACTAATAAAATCCTCTTCACCAATTCTCCCCCAGCCATCTACAGGTGAGCCAGCATTGTCGTCATGTATTATTGGGAATGGGAACCCAGCTGTTAAGGATTCACCACCCATACACGCATTTGGAGGACATGGTTCCCTGAAGCAGGATTGCTTACAACCAGGAGGATTATGATACCACAGCGATAAAATAGCTAACGGAATTCCTAAGAATGTACTCACTATTATTACTTGTATTACTTTTACAAATATTCTCATCTAAGGGACTTCCAAAGAATAGAGGCTGCATCAAAGTTTATGTTGCTGGTAAACTTCACTAGCGGCGCGATGCAGCAGGGAATGCCGCCAGACTAAAGATTTCATATCATCAGCATAACCGCCACCAATAACGCAAGCGACGGGATAACCGCTATTCATACAGGTACTTAAAACCTGCATTTCCCGGCGGAAAATACCAGCATCGGTTAAGGCTAATTTGCCCAAGCGATCGCCTATATGAGGATCAACACCTGCATCATAAAATACTAAATCCGGCTTGACTTTAGACAATAAATCTGCTAGGTAATTCGCTAAAGTTTGTAAATAAGCGTCATCTTCCATTCCCACTGGTAAAGGAACATCCAAATCGCTGTTTTGTTTAGTACCGGGGAAATTGACTTCGCAGTGCATGGAGAAAGTAAAAACACTCTCATCGTCTTGGAAGATAAAAGCGGTGCCGTCTCCTTGATGGACATCCAAATCTACAATCAAGATTTTTTGGACAAGTCCGAGTTTTTGTAAAACGCGACAGGCGATCGCTAAATCGTTGAAAATACAAAAACCAGACCCATAACTAGGAAAGGCATGATGAGTTCCACCAGCTGTATTACAAGCTAAACCCTGACTTAATGCCAGTTTAGCAGTGAGTATTGTACCACCTACCGCTACACAAGTGCGATTCGCTAATGCTGGACTCCAAGGCAAACCAATGCGACGCTGTGCTTTAGCATCTAGGGTTCCTTCACAATAAGCTTGAACATAGTTTGGGGTGTGGACTAACTCTATCAATTCTCGTGGGGGACATTCGGGAGTGTGAAATTGTTCTGTTTGCGCCACGTCGTCAGCTAACAGCAATTCATACAGTTGTCGGAACTTAGACATCGGGAAGCGATGCCCATCAGGTACGGGAGCAATGTAATCTGGGTGGTAAATAATTGGCAAGTCCATAAGGAAAGAAAATCTCAAGCAATCCGACAATTAACCAGCTAAAATTTAGCCATAATCACACCAAAAATGCTGCTCTCTTAAATCTAAAACTCCAAATTTAAAATTCAGTGACGTTAGTCTTAGCCAAATTGACTGCCGGTTTTGTTAATTTATTTATTCGCAGAGCAGAAGGGATTCCCACATCAATAATTTCTAACCTTGCTAAGACTATTATTTTAATTTTGGTAACATTAATCATATTGCAAACGGTGGGTGTTGAAATTACACCGATCATCAGAACTTTAGGTATTGGTGGTATAGCAGTTGGTTTGGCACTTCAAGACATACTTGCAAATTTATTTTCTGGTTTTTACTTAATTATTTCTAACCAAGTTAGAACCTGAGTATATGCAAGATAATTAAACCAATTCGCAATCCGCAATTACGTTTTGTGACGGGGATTTAGACCCCCACACAAAACGCGCTGCCATTCTTAGGCAGGGGAATTAAACTGAACATACTTTGTTCATAAAGCCCTGGCGACTGGAAGTCACGGCTACACAGGCAAAACCCTTGATTTTCTCTTAGTCCACCTTCGTGGACTACCCTTCTCCTGACGGAGACGCTACGCGAACGGGTTCTCCAAAGGAGTACGTTTGTATAGCCGCGATTTCTAATCGCCAGGGCTATGTGCAAGATGTGAGCTAACTTAGATTGTTAATGCTCGCTTTTCTAATGGTAGTTCAAAGCGATCGCCTGGTTTCGGCTCAAGCACCCGCGTCGAAAGATTGTTTTTTTCTAATAGCGAACGAAATTCTTCAGCACTTCCTTTACTCTGAAGGAGTTTCGTGATCAATCCTTCAAACACTACATCCCCTCCAGCTGCTGTAGGTAATATTACTTGAGGTTGTAGCCACTTTACCACTTCCAAAGCGCTATTTCCTCCTTTAATAAAAGACCCAAGCAAAGGCAGCGTTAAGTCAACAAATGGTGTAATCACCACATCAACTGGTGCAACCTGCTTAAGTTGCGTTGAATGATACCCATGAGGCTCGTAGTATACAGTTAAACTACTCTCCAATTCTTTCAGGAGATAACTATTTTCTACCAGAGTCGGACCAACGGGTGAACCGGGGAAAGCCTTGATTTCAACTTGATTATTTAAAGTGAAAGTTTCCCCATGAGCCAGAGTTGTTACTTGGCTGTAACCTAACTGCTGTACTACTTTGGCTGCATTGGGAGAAGCTACAACTTTGATGCTGTGATCAAGTAATTTGAGCGTTTGTGGGTGAGCGTGATCTTCTAAACCCTGAGATAGCAGAATCAAATCAATATTATCTGGTATTGGACGATTTTGCGATCGCAAACCTTTAAATAGCCAATCCAAATTGCTGAAAATCAAAGAACCAACCAGCCAAGGGTCAATTAATATTCGTTTCCCGCCGATTTCCAGTAACCAACTATTGCTGTCTAACCAAGTTAAGAACATAAACTTATATGAAGATAACGCCTACCTTCATTATCAAGCGTATACAGCCACAGTAGCCACAGCTTCGGAACAGCTTGTATTAAAATATGCGAGACCTCTCTTTTAGTGTCATATAGTGAAGTATTTTATTACGTACATTTTGCATTACTGAGGGATAAGGAAGGTGAGATAGATAGTTGTTATTACTGTTGTTATATAAAATACTGCGTGAAAAACTGAAAGAATATCTAGTGTATGGAGAGTAGAAATGCCCGGAACACCGAAGCCACCCAAGCCACCCAAGCCACCCAAGCCACCGAAACCAAGCACAAGAGTCCAAGGTTATCGCAAAAATGATGGGGCTTACATTAGCTCTTATCGTAGAAAAAGTATTTGATCAATAGCTTTTTTTGCTTCATTTAAAGCTACTTCATATCCTCAATACTGTTTACCATTTGATATGAAGTTTGTCGTTTTGTCTCCGATTTGCCATGCTTCAAATTTCCAATAAGTTTCACCTGATAACTTGTCTACTGGGGTTTGTTCGATTTGAATTTCAAAGCCGTTATATTTTTCGCGTTGATTACCGGACATGGTTTTATCTCCGTTAAAGTGAAATTTTAACATTCACTAATAGCTATCTTCACCTGGATGTCGGGAAATGACACTTTAACGATATTTACCTTAAACCAGAATACAAAAGGACTTGAGGCGTTTTCAACAAGTCATCTGTTTATAGCGATCGCACTTCGCCACCAATGCAAAACCCCGTAGCTATAAGAAGCGCTACGGGGTCACAAAGACAATTTTGGGATTGGGGAGGTATACGAACTACAAATTTACCACTGTAATTTTTTTCTAAAATGGCTCTGGAATAGTTTCATCATTCGCTTCCATATCAGCTACTACATCTTTTACCAAGTCTGTAAGACCTTCGAGTGCTGTATTACGATTTTTATCCAGAAAAGATAGACTAGGAAATTCAGCGCACAATCCTACAAATTCTTCATCTTCGCTTGACCAAGTAACTTTATAGGTGTAGTGGTCGTAGTTAACCATCTTTCGTTTCCTCAAATTCTTCAATCGCTTCTAATTTTTCAATTGCTATAAAATGCAAAACTTTATCCTATCTCTAGCTTCCCTCTCCTTTATAAGGAGAGGGATTGAGGGTGAGGTAAGCCAGGGAAATAAATTGTAAGTTATTTAATTCCTATTCCTTAACGAACCGCATTCTCTGCGAGAGGCTTCCGCCAACGGGCGGCGTCTGGTTAGAGAAGGACGCAAAGGAAGAAATAGGCGATGCGATCGCAGTAGATCATAAACTAGCGATCGCATCGGCAACTAGTTTAGAAACAAAGGGTAAAATAGCCTGACTCTTAGCATGCACTTTACCTTCAGTAAATACCACTAAAAGGTAAGGGCGCTGATTTGGTATTTCAATATACGCAGCATCATGGCGAACTTGACTTGTCCAACCTGCCTTTGACCAAATTTGAGCATTTTCAGTCAGTCCACCACCTAAAAAACCTGTAATCTGATTTTCCTCGCCGTCAGAGGACAAATCGTTGAGAGGACGTTTGAGCAAAGCCATCATTGCTTGCGATCGCACACTTGAAACCGCTACTCCACCTACAATACTATGCAGTAACTTAGCGATCGCATTTGTTGTCACCATATTGCGATTTTCCAGTAATTCTCCCACAAACGCCCGTTCTCGTCCATAGGGGCCATCACCCCAAGTTTTTTGACAGACGTTAATCGTCTGCATTTCTTCCCAACCCAAAGTTTGGTAATAACGGTTAACAATATTACGCTGATATTTCCAGGTTTCAAAGGGACTGGTTGGTAATTCTGGCCCGGAAGTGGTGCCACTGAGAATATCCACAACCAAGTTAGTAGCATCATTACTAGAATCTACAATCATATCCCGCAAGGCTCGCTCCAACTCCTTGGAAGTCTGCTGGAGCATACCTTTTTCTAACCATTCGTTTACCGCCACCAGATAAAATAGCTTAACTACACTGGCGGGATAAATCCGCTCAACACCGCGATAAGTAAAACCACGCACTGGATGATCCCAAAAAGCGTTGGGAGTCAGCGCACCACCAGTATTTACTAGCACTGGGGGATCGTAAACAACCCAAGTCAGGGCAATTTGATTACGGGCTAAAGTCGGAAATGCTGCCCAAGTTGCATCTAAAATACCATTACCAAGATTTTCGAGTTGTTCGTCTTTATTAAAAAAAACCATTCTCTAATAATGTCCTTTAATCTAAAATCCCAAATCGTTCGACTGAGCCAAGCCGAAGTCCCAAATCCCAAATCAGAGGAGTATCAGTGTTTAGCTGACGTAAATTTATATGATTCTCCTGAATGTACACGTTTAGCAACTCAAGCCGCCTCTGGGCGAC
>NZ_JBTYKD010000380.1:0-25017 GCF_054880495.1 Nostoc sp. | reverse complement strand
TACTTATAAGAAGTCTCCCATTTGCTCCCAATAATTGGTCAATTACCCTGAAATTCGCTTAAAAGTTTTTAAGCCCGCTAATCCATCTTTTTCTGACGCACAGTACGCCATATTTGGCGGAAAGTTTGTTGAGAGTCAAAATTGAAAAGCAGAAGCAGAAGTAAGAGCCATCAAAAAATACTACTGAAGAACTACACAATCACGACAAAAGTGACTGTACAGTTCACTCTCTTCAACCCGTCAGCTTGATTCTTGTAGTCTAATGAGTGACAACAAGTGACAAAACTCAGTTGTCACACTCTGGACATAGTGTACTTTGATACAAAAACTCCCATGTGGCAAAATACCCCCATTTATCCCCAAGATTACCCCAACGATACACAATTGATAGTGAAAGGATAGTCAAATGACAGTCGTTTTCGTGCCTACCCGTAAAAATCAACGACAGTCAAAGGACAGTCAATTGGGTCTAATTGGGGTAATTTGAGGGGTATTTGGGTGAAATGCTCCTGGTGGATTCTCCCCCAAAAGTGGATTGAGGGCAGGGGTATAATGTATACCATACTCACTATGGTTTCATGCCCTGCGGGTGGCTAGCGCCATCCTTCGCTGCGCTCATGACACGAAACCGCCGTTCGCCCTACGGGTTCGTGAGTAATACAAACTGCTGCATTTGTACTATAAATCCTCTATGTCGCCCCTGACCATTCTCAGAATTGAGAAACTAAAAACATTTGGCAATGTCGCTGGCAGTGATGACCATGTGTTAAGGAATAGAGAAACACCCAATGCAGATCCAACTAGAAAGAATGTCCGGTTGATTGGGGGAGAAGACTCACGCTCTTTAGAAGAGATAGTCAAAGAGAAAATCTCCACCCTCAAGCATCTACCCCGAAAGGACGCAGTGTTATGCACTGAAATGTTTCTCTCGGCATCACCTGAATATTTCCGCCCCGATAATCCATCTCTTTCTGGGCAGTGGTCTGATTCACTGATGCAGCAATGGGCGATCGCATCTCGTGACTGGCTGGCTCAAAACTATGGGTCAAAGTGCGTCAGGGCAGAACTTCACCTAGATGAAAGTACCCCACACATCCACGCTTACATCGTGCCATTGAATGATAAAACCGGGAGAGTCAGTCATGACGCGATGTTTGGCGGCAGAGGTGGACAGGGAAGAATTAAGTTATCCAAGCTCCAAGATAGCTATGCTGCTGCACTTGCTCCTTTGGGCATTGAACGAGGGGTCAAGGGCAGTAAGGCAACCCACACCAAAGTAAAGGAATATTACCAAGCTGTTAATAGTGAACCACTCACTGCCGTCTGGTCGAATAAAAAACTTGAACCCGAACCTTTTGAATCAGCTACAAATTACGTTGCCCGGATTCAGAATGATCACCAATTCCATGTCCTCAACCACCAACTGGCTGACCGGGCTTTCATGCAGGAGCGACTAGAGAGTGCAGAGCAACGGGCAAGAGCCAGCGAGAAGGAACGACAACGGCTAGAAGAAATTGTACGATCGCTTGAGTTAAAGACCCAACAACTGCGCGACTTGGAATTGTCAGATGTCGCTTGGGAGTTGGGGCTAGATTACGAGCGTGAGCGGTGGCGGGGTCACGGACACATCATTAATATAGATGGGCCCAAATTCTACGACTTTGCCCCCGATCAACAAAAGGGATCAGGTGGTGCGATTGATTTAGTGATGCACGTTAACAACTGCAATTTTCGGCAGGCGGTTGTCTGGTTACATGAGCGATTTGGTGAAGCGGGTGTAGAACGTGCAGCGATCGCTCACGTTAAGAACAGGGCTGCTGACATTATTCAGACTGAACCACGAACCCCGTTTCAGCTACCTGTTGAGGAAAAAAGCAAGTGGTCTTCTGTCTCCAACTACCTCACCCAGAAACGGGGGATACCTGAAAATTTTGTGGAACTTCTGCATAAGAGGGGGCTAGTTTACGCTGATGATCAGCAAAACGCTGTGTTCGTCATGCGGAATCTTGGCGAAGAACCCCAGGCAATAGGAGCATTCCTGCGGGGGACACGGGGCGAGAACAACACGTTTAAGGGCTACGAGAAAGGAACAGTTAGGCGTGAGGGCTGGTTTCACTTCCGCTTAGGCGGACAGCCAACTGAACCTGTAGAGAAAGTGGTGCTTTTAAAATCGCCCATCGATGCCGTGTCTTTTGCCATGCTGGAATATCAGCTTAGAGGCGACGTGCCACCCAATAAAACTTTGTACATGGCGGTAGATAATCCCAAAAGCTTGCCAGTAGAGCAATTGCAGAATATTCCTAATTTACAAGTGGCTTTTGACTCGGACGATTCTGGTAATGCAGCTGCACGAGTTGTTAAGGAACTACTGCCACAGTCCAAGCGGATCAAGTGCAAGGCTAGTGATTGGAATCAGCAGCTACTCGATTATGGGCAACAGCAGCAGCAACAGCAGCAGCAACAGCAGCAGCAGGATGATGAATTGAGTCTTTAATAGTCAGCGATCAAGAGAGTGAACTGTACAGTCGCTTGATATTTTTTAATATTTACTTATGAGAATTTAGCTTACCAGAGCGCTAGTTCTGATAACTAATTCCATCTCCGCAACTGCGATCGCACCTTTCTTTCCCTGCACAGCCGCAAATGACTGTAACCCTTGCACAGTAAGCTTATTGGGCTGGTTTAGCCCTGATTGATAGCTGGTTGAGTTTTGTGCAGATTTTCAACAATGACTGATACCCGTTAAGCCTTACCCAGCAATAGTTACAGCTTGCATTAAATATACTATTTTACCTATAAAAGAATGCAAGAACAACTGCACAGGATGGATATGAGCTAGCAGAGTGTCAACAGCCTCCTATGGGATGCAACGCCTTGTGCAGGGAAGAAGTGCCAAAGTGCGATCGCTCCTGGGGTTATGGGTGTAGATGCGTGGAAGCCTTATCAGTCCGTGACCATGCCTAAAATCAGCCATTACAGCGCACTAACTATAAAAATGGGTATTCCTATGTAATCCAGCACCAGCCCTTTATAGAGCCTTATAGCACGGGTATTTCAAAAGACAGGCAAATGCGATCGCTCTTGGGACTATGGGGCAGGGTTGGTGGGTGGTGCGGTTGGGGTGTGGCTGCTGGTGGGGGTTGGAAGGAACTGGATACCAGAAAAAGAGTTTGACAGAATATATAAAATTTTGTATAACTATAGTAATCCCATATATTAGCAAAAGTAAAATCGTGGCCTTAAAGTTCTACGAAAGCCCCTTTCACGCAACAGAGACTCCAGAAGTCGCCAGCAAATCTGTTTTAAAAGCCGATTTGACGATCATGATTAGAGACATCATGGAAGAAGCGGGTTACACACAAAAAGAATTTGCAGAAATATTAGGAGTAAGCCAGCCACGAATCTCAGACATAGTAAATGGCAAGATTGATAAACTAACTCTAGATGCACTTTTCTCTGTGCTAGATAAGCTAGGATTTAAGGCTAGTTTTACCTTTGGAAGCTCAGAAGAAGCTTCAATCCAGATTCAAAAAGTACCTGTAGCTGCATAGTTACTGTTGATTTCTGAGTTCGGATTGTAGCTCTTTGTATCTTTTTTCTACTGTTTTCATCGCTTGCTTATCTACACCATTCGTTGTCTTTTCAAAAGAGTGTAAAACAATTACAGTATCTAAATATTTTGCAATGTACACGCATCGAAAAGCAGGACTTCCATTAATTTTAAGTTCTATAACACCTCCTCCTATATTACTTAAGTACTCGATTGGTAGAAATGGTTTTTTATTGTCCTGCACTGCTCTTAAATTAATTCCAAATTCAGTTTGAACGTCCTTTGGTAAATCTTTGTACTCTCTTTCTGCTGCATCATTAACAAAAGCAAACTTTTTTGAGTTACCCATAGTAAATCATACTGTCAATAATTTTTTGTACTATTACTAAGCATTTCCTTAAACTTAAAACGCTTAGAGAATAAACCTATTATTCCCGCTTTGCCTAGCAGAACAACAATTCTGACTAATCAGGTGTCAATTCGTTGTAGGCTGTGGATTACAGGGTCTACAGTCTGGTAATGAAAATCAACAGGCACGGACGCGCCAAAGTTCTAACGCAGTCAGAGATACAGCTAATTTTCAGTCATGGCTTAGACAGTGACCGCGATCGCGCTTTGTTCGGTGTCTGCCTATTTAGTGCTTGCCGTATCCGCGAATGCTGTACGCTACAAACTCAAGATATCTACACATCCAAGGGCAACGTTAGACCGCAGTTTGTCATTAGAAAGTCAAACACCAAAGGGAAACTTGCCACTAGGTCAATCCCAGTGATTGAAGACTACGGCGTTTACTGGTTGAATACTACCCACTGGCAGGAGATGATTATCTGTTTCCCGGTCGCAGTAACGGACATATCAGCCATGACTCAGCAGCTAGAATACTGAAAACAGCTTGTCAGCAGGTAGATATTTTTGGCGTGAGTACCCATAGCTTTAGGCGTACCGCGCTTACCCAGATGAGTAATGCTGGCATTCCATTGAGAGTTATTCAGGAAATATCAGGGCATCGAAATTTGGAACAGTTGCAGAGATATTTAGAAGTGTCTGACGCTCAGATTTTGGGAGCGGCGGCAAGCTTGGCGATGTTGTCACCTGTGGCTAGTAATGGTGTAGAACTACAAATCGACATGGGATTAAAAGGGCCTACAGTAGAACATTCAATCTCAGATTAGCCTGTTCAAAAGCGATCGCACTCTCAACTAAATGCGATCGCTCCTGGGACTATGGGGTGTGGGGTGGGGTTGGTGGGGTGCGGGGTGGGGGTTTAGATGCCTACGGCGACAAGCTACGCACCCCACAATCCCCTACACCAACTTGAGGGAAATCCACAGCCAAGGGAGTACACACCCCTAGAATCCCAAAATTAACCCCACTTACAGCACGAGTGGGGAAGGGGATTGGGGAGGAGGGGAGGGGCGATCGCTGTAGGGAATCATCGGGTTATTCGGTTTATGGCGGAGAGTGGGGGTTAGATGGATTAAATCTTACCCTAGCTCTGATAGCGCCACTTTGTTTCAAACCTTATTGCTGATCACGCAAGTCCGCTTGTCAATAGGCTTTGAGATGCGCTAATCCTGGTTATAGGCTTTCAATCCCTTCATAAACGCACCAAATGCTGGCATCAGGGCTTTAAAAAAATCTTTGTCTTGATTAGTGATAAGTACTTCGCTGAACATTTTCAGTCCTATCCCAAATTCAACAGCCTTGGCTTCGTCTTTAAATAGCTTTTTAGTTTTTACCAATTCAATTATGTCAAAGACATCATCGTGGTTTTCAAATTCAAATTCAACGGTTTTATTTGCTGGGCTTCCGTCTTTTAATGCTAATTCGGCTAGCTGGATCTTATATAAATTATTCTTTTTGGTGTTCATTTCTATGGGTTATTATGGTTTCCATTAATTTTACTTCTCATTAGAGAAGCGATCCCCTCATATTTAAACCCTTATGGTGCTTAATGTCCAGATGCAATTTGCGACGGGGGTCGCTAAGTAAAGAAATTTTTACCTTTACAAGGAAATATAAAAACCCTGAAATCGGCGGCGGCGTTGTCTCCAGTTGTGAGAGATGTCGGGAAATGGATTTATCTCGACATCGGGACGAAAGCTCACCTAGCAAAGCATCCAGCCCAAGATTAGCCAAAATCGCGATCGCACCTGCGGAGATGATTAGAATGCAATTTCGCACCCCCCGTTGGCATCGGCTAACTTATCCAGTTTTTTGCAATCACCCAATCACAAAAGTCTCGCAGAGAAGTGCATCTCGGTTGCCCTGCTCGGCTGCTACGGTCACAATTCCATTCCTGGGGTCACAGTTAATCATTTCACCAGCGAACTTGACTGCGCCACTGAGCGATCGCACCTCAACTTGACAACCAATAAACCCTGCGATATTCCCGCCGTCTTTTTCGATCTGCAACAGTGAGTATGAGTTCTCAGCCTCGCTAGGCAACTCCCCCGCACCACTTTCTAGTTGATCCGCACCAGTGACGCAGAACTCACCGCAGCAGTTTTCCTTACTTTGCAAGGGTTCCGCACTACCCGCACCAGTTGAGGTGGCATATTCTTCTTTTTCCATTGGGATAGGAAGCGATTTAATTTTCATTTCTGACTCTTCAATGTTATTTTCCTGGGAATCTGAAAAAGTGGTGCGGGTGGTGCGGAAGTCCTGATTTTGCGAGGTTTCTGGTGCGGGAAGTGGTGCGGAAGTGGTGCGGGTTGAGTCTATTGTGGTGCGGGTAACTTCCAAAATGCCAATACCCTTCAGTACTGGAATGTTTCTTTTAGCAATGTCACAGTACTTAGTTCCCTTGATAGCCTTGGGGAAAAGTTGAGAGATGCGTGGGATTATTTGATTGATGCCCTTCACGTTTTTATCGCTGGGACGAACTTGGTCGATCCACGTTCTGCGGTTGCCCTCATCTATGGTCAGCGTTCCATTATGGATATAGTGCTGTTCCAGCATTGACCATAAAGCCCGTGCGGTAATTTCCCCATCAGGCACATAACCTATATTTGCGCTTTCTATGAAGTCAAAAAGATGATTATTCTCTCTCTGAAGGTTGTGGAAAGCGTCGGTTGTGCATTCATAATTGATACCTGACTCTACAAGGTTGCTGAGAGCTTTTAGCATTCTATTTAGGAATGCGGGGGCAACATGCGTTCTAATAAACTCTGGGTCGTAGCGGAATCGGGGGTCGCCTTTTATCTCGCTTGGATTATTTGGCGAAGGATTATCTACAAAGGTTTTCCTGAATTCTAAAATTGCAATCCTATCTTTGATTGCTTGTATTACGCCTTGAAATGCGGGAGTCTCGTTTAAGTTGAAAATACCTATTGCGTTAGAAGAGAATTCTATATGGTCTTTCCCTTTCTGTTCGCAATGTAGTGTATCTCCAGTGACAAATAATTTTAAACTTTGAAGTCTATCAATCCTAGATGTTTGTGGGTTTTCAGAAGCCCAGTTAACTCGACTATATATAAGTGGGGCTAGTCCGAATTTTCTGCCTTCGTCATAAGATTGAAAGTCACCCAAAGAAACAGAAGTTAATCCGTTTTTCCCATAAATGGTTGATACACATTCGCGCAGAGCATCTTTACCATTAGAACCAAGACCAATTGCAAACATTGCTTTTACCTCTCTCCCTCTAAATTTTCTAACAGTTTGAAGGTCAAGGGATGCAGCAATATTTCTAAGAAATATTTCTTGTTGTGGCTTGTCTAAGCAAGCTAAAAGTTGCTCACAATATGTATCGTCAGCATTAGGGTCATATTCAATTAACGGTTCATAAATGAAGTAGTCCTGGGGCGTATGCGGGTCTAATCTTATTGTAAAATCCCTCCCTTCCCACTCAACCCTGACTATCCCATTAGTGCAATTTACGCCAGGAGGATTGATTAGTTCTGGGTCAATTTCTGTCCCCATTTTTACCCATTCCAAAACCTTCTTGACTGAACTAGGTGAAGCATAGGGACAAGACTTTTTACCCTGTTCGTTCTCGACCACAAAGGAATTGCAAAAGTCATAAATTCTTTTGCGCTCTGCGGAATCTGGAGAGTGTTTATAGTGGTTGCCAGTGTGGAAGTAAAGCTTATCAGCAGCACAAATCCAGTTCTTATCTCCGTAGAGAGCTTGAAAAGCTTGCTGAGTAAAGGCTACAACAGGGGATTGGTCATCATCATCAATGATATCTACCTCTGCCTGTTGCGCTTGCGATCGCTGCGCCACAGCCGCGTGAATCTCCTGCTCTAGCTTGCGGATAAATTCTGGTGTTTCCATCTGCCCCAAGATTTCTTTGATGTCACTTGATTTATATGGTAAATCGGGGCAGATGTCGTGGGGGTTAATTCCAATAAATGCAATCCCCACCTCGTCGGCACAGTCCTGGCAGGTCTGGAGTTTCTTTAAGCCAGTGTCGTCAGCATCGTGCAGAAAAACGATTAATCCTATGCCTGCTTCAATTGCGCGGTGATATTCCGAGGTAATTGTTTTCTTATCCCATGCACTGCCCTGAAACGTAATCCCAGCAAGACCATGTGAGCGACCAACTTCAACGCATCCCTCGCCTTCGTGTTGGAGTAGTGCCGGGGTTCCTGCTACAGATTTAGCGGCGGCGATCGCTTCATCAATGCGGTAAGCTTTCCAGGGTTCATCCCCTTTTCTCATCTCTGGTGTGCCGTCCGGGAGTCTGTGCCATTGGCGGAAGGATTTATCTTTTCCCTTCTCTTTGATGTAATCCGCCCATTCATAGCGAATTACCCATTGGGTTTGTGAGTAAGGATAGATTGTTTGTGTTGCATTCCCTGGTATTCCCTTTGGGAGCTTGCAAGTTATGTTTTGAGTTTGGGGTATGTCAGTCGCCGCTTGGGTCAACATCACCAAGCTTGAGTCAAGGGGGATTGATGTTGCTTTGGGCTTGACCGTCTTAGCTTTGATTGGGTTTTTGTTTGGTGCTGCATTGAAATTAGTCTTTTGTCGCTCCGCCAGCACTTCATTCCAAGGTTTTATCGCCTCTCGGATATCTTTGCACTCGCAATTATTGAAGCATCTGTACTTCCCGGTTTCTGGGACAATGGATAGGTTATGCCCCTCGCAAGCTGGGCAGATGTACTTGCCCTTCTCCTTGGCTGGCTCTAGTTGGTCTTGGAAGTTGCGGATGTCAAAAGTGGCGATCGGAGTGAATGTATCTGTCATGACTACAACCTTTTAAAGCGAGGGTTAGTAGCCTGCCAAAGAGCGAGAAATTAATGCAATTAACCTTACAACTCCGACAATCAATGTGATACCATTGACTAAATTAAACTTTTAATATTTTTTGGTTAGTTGCTTTTTTCGCCTCTGATACAGGCTTATGAAAAGAGCAATCTTTTTTTGTGTATATAAGATTGCATACTAATTGAAAACTAGATTAACAGATTGAGAGCAAAAAGGGAGCGTTAATTTTTGCTTTTTTCTTGTTTTGTATCACTGTACTGAAAAGCTTTTCTGTCTTTTTTTATTATTTTGTGATGTAATCAATTTATTTTTTGAAAATATTTCAACCTAATGAAGTGCGATCGCTGTTAGGAGTCACAATGGCGATCGCACTTCAGTATCAACTAAATATTTGTGCAATATCTGCGCCAAGCTCTGTAGCTGTGCGCTCTTTGGCGAGTTCAGCCACGTTTAGAATGCTCTCATTGAGAATCGTGAAGGTGTTCCCGGAGCTTATAGCCTGCGGATTAAATGCTCCGCCCATGAAACTCAATGCTTTGCAATATCGATCAAGTGGATTGAATGCAGCAAGTCGTTTAACTAATGCATAGTTGCCTTGTCGGAATGCTGTCAGGGCTTCCTGATGTAGTTCTGTCTGTTGAGGCATCCGGTCGATTATCAAGTCAATTGCTTTCTGTATTTGCTCTTTCGTTAGTTCATTTGTTGGTGTAGTTATCATTTTTCTCCTCCTAATAACCAGTTATTTGATGTTTCTGCCGAGACTTGGTTGGCATATAGTGCCTGCCAGTTTCTTAACAGATGCTCGTAAATGACCTTAGAGATAAAATGAGCAATCCGCCCTCCATCAAAGTGAATGGCGGTTCTCAACAAAACAAAATTCTGTTTAGTTAGCGAGATATAGTTGCTCTCTCGCTTGATAGTATTGCTAGGCAGAATTATATGCCCTAGCGGGTTTTGGGAGATTTCCCCATCTATTATTGGCTGCTTGTAATCAGGCAAGGCATCGAATCCTTGACTAACAACTGTACTGACCCACTCATCAATACTTATCCCTCTTTTGGCAACGTCCAATCTTGCCAAAGCTTCATAGTAAGAGCGATTTCGACCTAGCCAACCACGCACATATTGCATGATTAAGGTTTGGCGGCTGTCGCCAGAAGCCTCGCTAAAAGCAGTCAAGTAATCATCGTGTTCTTGAGTTATGTAGTAGTAGGACAGATTAAACTGATAAGCCATTTCATAACTTTTATTGCTGTTGTAGCATTCATTCTACCCTAAATGCTGGCACAATTATTCTAGAAACTCAAAAACATGATAATATACCCAAATTGCCCCCGGTGCTTGCGACACCGGGGAGCTTCCAACCCACCAAAGATTGAGCCAATGGAGGGCAACTATGACTTTACTCGAATTCGTGTGCAAATGGGCGAAAGGCGATCGCACTGAAGAAAGTCGCCTGAAAGGAATGTTGAGTGGATTTTTTGACCGTGACCCCCGGACAATCCGTAATTGGATGTGTAAAACTCCAAACTACGTGAAATGGATTTTGGAGAGAATTGATAAAGAATGGGAAGAACTAGGGTCAATCAATTACGCCATTTTTTTTTAAAATTAAAGGAAATTTTTGTCACTATTTTGTATACCCGCTTCGTGCGGGTTTTTTTATTATTTGAAGTGTGAAACATCCGAGAAACAAATATGAAATATTTCACACTTGATTCATGCTTGTTGCAGACTTTAACCAGATAAAAACAAAAAACTTAGCAACCCTACTTCCTTCTGACATAGATGGGTTAAGCAGTGAAAGAGTCAGAGAGTTGCTTAATATCAGTCGAATTACTTGTTGGAGATATTTAAAATGTCTTCTCCTAACAAAACCAAAAAACTTTGACTTTATTTCAGGAAATCAATACTACAGCCGAGGAACTATCGAGGCTTTATTTCAATTTCAGCAATTAGTTGAGCGCTTTCAATACGAAGGCGCAGTTTCAAGAATAAAAAATCACATGGAGGATTATTATGAGCTACAAGAAAGCAACCGATAAAAAGCAACCAACTTCGGCAAGTGAAGCAGCAGGTCAAAATGTGGGTGAACAAGTGGCAGGGGACTTTGATTCGGTCATTGTGAATCTTGAAAATGAGATGGTTAACTACATTGGTGCAAAGGTAGTTCAAGGTGTGATGATGCGCCTTAGCAAGGGTGACTTAGGAACAACCGCACCAAAACTTCTAACATCTTTTAAAAGCGCTTCTACTGCCCATCTGACACAAGAAGTTAAACAAATCGAGGCTTGGGATAATGACCCAAAATTGCTGCTCTCATCGAGCAACGAACTAACGGATTCTTAGTATTGCTAGGCGCGATTGCACGTATCGAGAGAGCATATAAAACCACTGCAATCGCACTTATCTTCACTATCCTTTTCTTCAGCAGTTATTTATTAGTTTCTAGTTTCAAAAATCAAGCTACGAGGTATCATGAACAACCAAGAATTGACCTCAACTCTCAAAAACTGTTTATCCGAACTGATGAAAGTAAATAATTCCAATGAATTTAAAAGGATTGAACAGTCACGATATTTTTCTACTACTAATGATGTGTTTTTAGGTGATGCTATCAACACAATCAATGAAGTGCTGGAAGGTATTAGAGGGGTGGAAGTCTGCCAAAGTCAACGGAGTATTTATTAAATAGGATGGCTAAACCAATCGGATATTACTGCTCATTCACAACGGGGGATGGTTCGCTTTTGGATGAATTACAAGAAGAATTTGGTAGCACTTTTAAAGAACTAAATCGCCTTGAAAAGCTTTTCTTACTTCACTCGTTGACAAATAACTTGCTGCAAACAGAAATCAAAATGGTGGGTAGCTATCCAGCTTCTCAAGCACAGCAGAGAATGACCCCAGTTATGAAGGATATCAACGAAAACCTTTTAATTGGGGAACATCTAGGGCTGATTGAGGCAATTGTCAATCAGTTGAAGTATCAGCGATGAAATATCAAGCTTATATAGTCAAGATATCATTTTAGGAGTGTCACTAATGGACTTTGCAATACGCAATCCGGTAGTTGGTCATGCAAGCCATATTGATGAAAAAGCACAAGCATGGGGAGGATTTGAGTCTGATATTCTGGGCTATCTTTCGGATATAAATAAGCTCGAACAATTTGCGGATTATGCCAATAATGCCCAAGAATTATCAGATAGGTTAGAGCCTTTCTTAGACAACGCCAAGGTCGTCTTTGAGGCGATGGAGAAGTTGACCAAAGGGCAAGTAACTTGGACTGAACTTCGTAAACAATACGGCTCTCATGTAGCAGGTGCAATTGGTAAAATCCGTAAACTTAACGCTGAATTTGATTCAGAGATGAGTAAAATAGATGCCCAAGATAGAGCCGACTTGTTGCGAATTGACCAGAAACGTAAACACGCTTTAACTGAAGTTGCAGCCCAATTGCATCAAGATTTACAAGCTGAACTTTGGCGGCATGAAAACAAAATCAGCAGTATAGAAAATAAGCAAGTTGTGCAAGCTGAAAGACAGGCAATCACTACGGGATTAAGAGAGAAACGACAACAACTTTTAGCCCGTGCGCGGTACGGCTCAAGGGCATTAGAACCCAATCAAACACCCCAGGAAGTGATACCAGTTACTAGCCAAACTTCTGCACCTGCATCAAGTGTTTCTGCAACAGGAACAGTTCGCGGTTGGGGTGCAATGTTGGGTAACTTGTGGAACAAATTGGGCGACCGATAAGTAATTAGTTAAAAGGTAAGGCTGATGCTAGTAAGGAAACGAAATGAAGATCCTCATAGCGTCAGCCCTTTTTCATTTGAAGGGCTGGCACAGACTCCACAACAACAGAAACAAGAGCGACCATCACAACCGCAACCATTACCAGAAAATAACAGAGGTAGGACATTTAGACGTGCTGGTAATGCCTGTGAAATTGTCGCTGGCAGTTGCCTAAACAGTGCAGTGATTTTTACTTTTCATCTGCTACAAGTTCACCCAGTTGGAATGTTTCTTGCAGTGGGTACTGCACACCTGTATTTTACTGCCACTGCAACGGGTGAAGGGTTTAACAGTTTCGTCACTAATTTAATGACTGGTTGCAGTGCATCGTTAGCGTTATTGTGTGCGCTTAGTGAACCGATTAGTGAGTGGAATGAAGCGAGAACTTCTACTGCTAGTGCTAATACTTCAATTGAAAAGATGTATCAGCCCAAAACTGCTGATTATTCAAGTTGGGCGAGTGGTGCTGGTGTGGCGATATTCGTAGCACTATTAATGATTTTTCTATTTGGTGGCAGGAGAAGTAAATGAATTATTTAAGTGACAAACATAAACAGTTATCCGAGTCGCAACAATCGGGTTTAATGTTGTGGTTTGGTCGTCTGCCAATGGACAAGAAAGCTGTTGCAATTGGGCTGAGTTTGACTGTAGGAATTAGCTCGGCTGCGATGGCGTGGAAAGGGGAGTCAAGCGACCGCATTTATTTCTGCGTTCGGACTCCCCAGAAAAAATTGGTATGTCAGGATCAGAATAACAGACCTTTTAGAATGACCCCATTTTATTGGTCACAGTGGAAGAGTGATGGAATGCCCCGCCAAGTTGTGCGTGACCCAGCTATGGGGGTTAATGGGCTGGTGAAAGCGACCAACCCATACAAACCGTTTTGGGCGTTTGGGGGATTCCTGGGGTTTGCCCTTGCTGGGTGGATGTTGCGCCATTGCCAGTATGAGGAGAAGCAGAGAGCAGTTTTTGTTGACATCGCCCAAAAACGGGACGCAGCAAGAGCAGAGATGGCCGCACGTTCCGAGTTACTAGAGAGTTACCGAGACGTTGCGATCGCAGAAGTCCAACTACAAGCCGACTTGGATCTAGTCGCCAATGATCGCACTATTGATATCCAAAAAGCAGAGATTTACGCCCACACGGAAATTGAAGTTACGCAGATGGAAGCTCAAGACTCCCTCTTTGAAGCGCAGACGGCGGGGATGACCGAGGAACAAAAGGCAGAGTACATCTTGCTGTTGCGTGAGATGAAAACGCCCTATCTACAAGGTAGTCAGACTTTACAGGGGACGATTGACCCCAACGATAAGGTTACTGGGGCAGAGCCAGGAGCAATCGCACCACAGGACAATAAAACGGCATGGGTACAAAACCTAATTAAACAAACTGCCCTTATCTGGGGCAACCAGGGAGGCGGGAAATCTTGGCTGGCTCGTTACGTTGCCAAACAGAAAAAACAGACAGGCTACCGAGTGGTTGTGCTTGACCCTGACAGCAACCGCGCAGAATGGCGAGGGATTGAAAGTTACCACTCTTGGGAGGATATCGAACAACAGATCCGGGATTACGTTAGTGAACTGGAATCACGGTTAAAAACCTTTAACAATTCATCCTTAAGTGAGGAGCAATGGCGGCAGAAACTTTGGTCTGAAGGCAAAGCTTTATCCCTAATCTGTGAGGAAGTCACCAGCTACGGCGACTTTATCAAGGATACTGAACTGTTAGAGAAATTCGGGAAGCTGGCATTAACTAAAAGCCGTAAACAAGAGATGCCTTTAACTGTTGTATCTCATAACAATACTCAGACGTGTTTATTCGGGATTAAGGGATTACATAATCTTGTTTCTAAAATGCTGCAAGTTGAATGTTTGGCCCAAGTAGATCCAATTACACTACAGCCCAAATCTACGGGTAAAGCTAAGGTAAAACTCGACAGTTCCAACGAATGGCTTGATGTTCATCTGCCAACTATGACAGCTAAAATATCTGATTTTAGCGACACTGTACCAGCAGCACAATCTAACCCAAATCCCCCCATAGATAAATCTACTTTAGAGCGCATTTATGAACTGGAAATTAATCTTGGTAGCAATGCAGGTGATACCCAAGATGAAAAAACCAAACTATCAACAATGGCGCAAAAACTGTATGAATATCTCACCAGAACTGAGCGAATAGAGGCTGATGTTCGAGAGTTTAAGGGCAACTTTAAAGTGAACTCACAGAGATTCACTGTGGAGCAAATAAAGGGCTGGATGTACGAAATTGTGGGGGCAGGTTTGGCAGACTGGATAGCCGAGGGTGTTATCAAGCTCAATCAAATTTAACCGCTTTCTGTGTCCGCGTGTCTACTCCCAAAACCCCCTTTTTTCGCGGACACGCCTACTCCAGACACTACAGACACTAAAGCTTGAAAGCCTTATACAGCATAGACACGAGAAGACACCAGCCGCAGACACCGCAGACACCAAATGTCTATCAAGTGTCTATTAAATGTCCGCTTTTCACTGTCCGTAGGATAGGATTGTTATATACGTTAGCCACTACATTTAGATGATTAACAGTTAAAGAGGTCTAAAAATGAAAACCGAACACGAACGCGAACAGTTAATCAACGCAATCAACGTACTGTTACATCAATCTTATGACAGTACTTTAGAGGAGATTTACGCACTACTCAAAAAAATCGAAGATGAAGAGGACAAAAACGATTTAATAGCCTATCATGCTGCTAAAAGTGATGTAGAAAATAATAGTCTTATCGCCTGGGAAGACATGAAAAAGGAAATCGCTAATGAAAGAAAAAAGGACGTAGCGTGATCTACGAAGTTAAATTTACCAAGGGTGCGAGAAAAATGTTTAGAAAACTATCTCAAGAATTGCAAGACCGCATACAAACCAAAATAGATGACTTAGCAATAGAGCCACGTCCCAACGGAGTAAAAAAGTTAAAAGGTGAAGAAAATTCCTATCGAATTAGAGTAGGCGACTATCGCGTTATCTACGATATTTTCGATGATGTTTTATTGGTAAGTGTTGTGGAAGTCGGACATCGTAGCGAGGTATATAAAGATGAAAGTTGACAAGCAATAAAAAATTAGAGCTATCGCCTACAGCATAGACTGGTGATACCAGCCGCAGACCCCACAGACACCGCGTGTCTATCAAGTGTCTACAATGTGTCTAGTAGACACCAATAATAAATCAGCCCTCTAATTAGCTAGTTATTATTAGAAGATTAGAAAAATAATGCTAAAAAGTGTAATCGTTATATGCGGTTGAATAATCACCAACTCCTATCAGTGCCAATCTCATGGGCATCGATTTCGATAAAGCAGTAATCCATGTCAGCATGGGAGTCCATTTCCCCAAACAGATCATAAACTTGTTTGTCTAGGTCTTCATCATTTTTATATGGGATGGTGATAATATACTCGCAGCCATTGGGAGTGGTTTTTTGAGCATTGTAGAAAGCAAGGCAGAAACTCACTTTAGCGTGGATTATATCTGCTTTTTGTTAATCAAAATCTGCATATTGAGGAGGGCTAGCCCCAACCCGCTCGGTGATTTTAGGATACTTGCTCTCTGGAGCCTTGTCTGCGATGTTGGTTACATTAATTTGATGCCACCAATCATCACCAAAATCGAACCAGTAACCAAAAGCATCATCAATAGATAAGCCCAGGGAAGCAATTGGGGTACTAGACACCTCCCCCGTAGGAGCTTCTGTAAAATCGGAACTGGAAAATGCTTGTTTCAAGCCATACCGTCTTGCATTAGGGTCTTGTGGTCCGCGACCTCCCACCTGAAATTCGTACATATGCTCATCTTTGCGATCGAATGCCTTGAAGATAATTTTATGTAGGTCTTCCAGGGTATTGCTACCTTTAATCTCAATGGTTCGGGATATGACTGGATTTTTAGCAATAAATTTCTCCGCTATCGGACCGTCAATTAAAAACACATCTAGTACATACAGGGCATCCGGGGAAGAGTTAACTGGTTTATTTTGATGAGGTGATACTTGCTTTTTACTTTGATGGGGTGATGTTTGTTCCCCATCAATATCGGACGGTTTGCCATCAGCCGGAATATAAGGAATAAAACCCCGTGCGTATGCTTCTTCCTGTATTTCTCGGGGGACAGACCTGGCATCCAAGATAAATCCATCCACAGAAATCATCCAAGCCATCGGGTTTTTATCTAACTTACTCGGCAGACACCAATCAGGGTCCATCTGCCGCATATCCAGGATATCTCGTACCTGTTTTGATTTCGACTGCCCGGTGCTGGGACTGACACCAAACCAATCGTAGATTTCCTTGGCACTAACATGGGGTGTTTGTGAAGAGTCAAAGAGAAAATTGACCATACCAATAGCATGGGTAATACCACAAGCCCAAGTTTTCTCCTTACCGCTTGCCAGGGGAGATGGCCTCTTCCGACACAGAGCTGCTGTCGCAAAGCGAATTAATTGGGCATATTCATCATTCAAGCGTTGTTTGGCAAAATCATCCGTTATCCCTACAATTGCATCGAACTTTCCTTGCATCGTATTGGGAACGTTTTCTGATTTCTTAGTTTTAGCCATGCTCATTACCCCGATTTAGCTTGCCCACATCCAGTTTTTTCGGATTTCATCCTTCTATAACTATCTATACTATAGGTTTAACTGTGGAACGAATACGGGAGTTGCAAATACAGTTACAAAATAATGAGTGAGATATGGAAATAGAATTTACTTCGTTCTCTTAAATTTATCAAGTCAAATATGAATCAGGAAGAAGACAATTACCCTTGGGGGCAAAAGGGAGCTACTCTGAGCGATAAAACAGCCCAAAAAGAATTTAACCTTGATCTAGCAGAAATTCTTGAGGCTATCAAATCAGGAAAATTGCAATATCGGCACAACACTTTATATGGAAATCCCTGCTTCAAACTCTTAAGGAATGAGGTAGAAGATTTTGTCATTGAAAAATATGGGTCGGATTATCTAAAAACTCAAAAGCGCAAAGCTGAATTATCGAAAATCAATACAGAAATCCGAAGTTTGAACCGGAAAATCTCTCTCTTAGAAAAAAGAAAAGAAGAACTTTTAGCAATGCTTAATTCTTGACTATCGTCTGAGGTTCTCAGTATTTTTGACTTGCCTCCAGTCAACATCACTAGCTAGCCAAGTATTGTCCAATAATAGTTGTAGATATTGTGAGAGAAATTAAATTCGGTGTGCAGCTCTGAAAAATTTTCTGCTGTGTTCGGTATAATCGGAGACCTAAATTAGCAATCTAAACGCCTTAATTAGTGAATTGATTAATTTTTCTCACTCCGACTTCTTCAACATACCCGTCAATAATTCCGACATCTCCCACAGGTCTTTATTCCGATTGTCATCATAAATCATCAGTGTTCGCGGGTCAGCATGACGGCTCAACTTCTGCACCTTTCTGATATTCCCATCAGTGGCATCGAGCGCCGCCGTAATCGCCGAATGCCTGACCCTGTGCGGTAAAAGACAATTTTGATAGCAAAACTGATATCAGCCTAAAAGCCATCTTTCATTAGCTGACTCAAGTTTTGGCTCCCGATGCAAGTTCCCGCTCAAAACAACCAACAATATCCAGACCAAAAGCAGCATTATTACTTAGTCAAATCGTCAGCCCTTACACTTTCATCTAATTTAATTTCTCTTCATCACCCTCAATCAATGTTAATAAACTGACAAGAACTCCTCAAACCCCACTCCCCCCTGTTTCCACACATAGTGCGACAATAGAACTTTTCGCACCACTTAGAGTAATAAACACGCCCTTTACAACTAAGATGGGAAGCAGGGGGGCAGAGGAGCAGGGGAGCAGAGGGGCAGGGGAGATGGAAAAAGAAGCAATTAAGAATCACAAGGATTTAAAGGTCTATCAAACGGCGTTTGATGCCGCGATGAAAATATTTGAGGTGTCGAAAAAGTTTCCTGTCGAGGAACGATATTCATTGACCGACCAAATTCGTCGGTCATCACGTTCTATCTGTGCTAACTTGGCGGAGGCTTGGCGCAAACGTCGGTACGAAGGGGCATTTGTAGCCAAGCTAAATGACTGTGAGGCTGAGGCGGCTGAAACTCAAACGTGGATAGAGTTTGCTGTTAAATGTAATTATTTAGACGTTAATACGGGTCGAGAACTGTATGGAATTTACAACCAAGTTCTAGGAAGCTTAGTCAATATGATTAACAACCCAACCCCTTGGCTGATGAACAAAAATTAAACATCTTCTCTCCCCTGCTCCCCTGCCCCTCTGCTCCCCTGCTTAAAACCATGACATCGATCCACCCCGAAAATCTAAGTGTTCTGGAAAACTCCTTGGCGTTAGCGATCGGAGAAGATTTTTCTCTAGAAAATGACCCCGACGTAATAGGGCAGTTGATTGGTGATAAGCGTTCAGTGAACACCAAGCGCGAATACCAAAAAGATTTGAAAGATTTTTTTCTGTTCGTTGTTAAGAAAGAACCCAGCCGGGATTTGGTTCTAGAGTTTCTGCACCTGGAACAGCGTCATGCCGTCGCGGTGGTTCTCAAGTACAAAGCGCACCTGATTAAGAAAAAACTGGCTGAAGCTACGGTGAATCGCCGTCTCAGTGCTATCAAGTCAATGGTTGAGATGGGGCGGCGGCTGGGAGTCTGCAATTTCTCCCTGGATGATGTCAAAGGTGAGAAGGTCGAAACCTACCGTGACACTATGGGCATTCCAGCCGAGGACTATGCTTTAGTTATAGCGTTGGTTGACCGCAACACCCTTAAGGGCAAGCGCGATTATGCCATTATGCGGTTACTTTGGGATAATGCCTTGCGTCGTCAGGAAATAGTCAATCTAAATGTGCGTGATTTTAACGCTAAAGAAAAAACTCTTGAAATTCTGGGTAAAGGCAAGGGTAGCCAGAAGGAAGTTATTGACCTATCGGACAGAACGGTTGATGCAATCGCAGGTTGGATCAAAGCCAGTAAGAAAAAACGTAGCAATGACCCGCTTTTCACCGTGCTGGCTTACCACAAGAATGGAGCGAGATTAACCGGGGAGGCAATCAGGCGATTGGTGGATGGGCTATGTAAACAAGCTGGAATTACTAAGAAGATGTCACCGCATCGTGTCCGCCACAGTGCGATTACCACAGTATTGGATCTGAACAATGGCAACTACCGCGCTACCCAGCGTTTCAGCAGACACGCCCAAGTCCAAACGGTTTTGAAGTACGACGATAACCGCCAGCGCTTGCAAAAGCAGATGAGCGATTCAATATCAGAACTTATTTAGGAAAGACCTAAAAATTTAGATATTGTCAATTTGAAAATTTTGAGGATTTTTCAGCATAACATGATTGTCAACTTTGACTAAATCACCTGTGCAGCGAATTGGTAAACGTTATACTCCCCGTGAGTATACACTGATATAGATAGCCAAAAATCTTTTTTAAATAGAAATGAATGATACCTAGCGATTGTCTAACTACCTCTTGCAGCGCCCTAATCATTGCCCATCCAGGACACGAGATTAGAGTTCATGGCTGGTTAGAGTTAGCTCGCCCCTTTGTATTCGTTCTAACAGATGGCTCCGGGCATTCAGGCAAGTCGAGGCTAGACTCAACTACAAAAGTTCTAAAAAAAGTTAATGCAAAACAAGGTAATATTTATGGTCGATTTTCAGATAAACAAGTTTATGCAGCAATTCTAAATCGAGACTTTGATTTATTTATTAGACTGACTGAAGAATTAGTTGACATACTCACTCAGCTTAGGGTGGAGTTAGTTATTGGGGACGCAGTAGAAGGCTACAATCCATCTCATGATATCTGTCGCCTAATAATCAATGCTGCTGTAGAGATTTTGCTTAAAAGAGGACATAAAATTGATAACTTTGACTTTTTGCTGAGTGGGAAACCAGATAACTTCCCCGCACCATTCTCTGAGCAAATGATTTGCCTGCCGCTAAATGATGATGCCTTGGCAAGAAAACTAGCGACTGCCCAGGCATATGATGAGATTGCTGCTGAAGTGAATTCTGCAATCGAAGCATTTGGAATAGAAGCGTTCCGAATCGAGTGTTTTAGCCGAATCCATGTTCGTGGTAAAAATGATTGTCAGATGCCAGGAACACCTTTTTACGAACAGTACGGCGAAAAAAAAGTTGCATCTGGCTTGTTTCAGCAAGTGCTGCGTTATCGTGAACACGTCTACCCATTGGCTGAAACGCTTTGGACTTACATCAAAAGGTTGAGCTAATGGGTGGTTTGCGAGTTTTAATTACTAACATTACCCTTGCCACACGGTCTGGAACAGAAACTTATGTAAGAGACTTGGCAATCAAGTTACTCAAGCAAGGGCACACACCTATTGTTTACTGCACTCATCTGGGTGCATCGACTCAAACAAACTCCATAGTAGAAGAACTTCGTGTAGCTACAGTTCCTGTGGTAGATAACCTAGATGCAGTAGGAGCAGTCCCGGACATTATTCACGGACATCATCATCCAGGGACGGTGACAGCTCTGTTGCATTTTCCAGAAGTGCCAGGGATATTTTTTTGTCATGATTGGCTGGCGTGGCACGATCATCCACCTTTACTTCCTCGCATTCAATACTATGTTGGCGTTGATTACACCTGTCGCGATCGCCTAATACTCAGGCATGGCATTTCAGAAGATCGTGTTCGGGTTATCTATAATTCCGTTGATTTGGACAAATTTTGTCTGCGTCCTTCGCTGCCAAAATTTCCCAAACGGGCACTAGTATTTAGCAACCAGGCTAGCGAACACACATATCTACGAGCAGTCCAACAAGCATGTGCCCGTACAGGTATTGCTTTAGATGTAATTGGAGCGAGTGTAGGCAATGTCTGCATCCATCCAGAAAAGGTTCTTGGCAACTACGACCTAGTTTTTGCAAAGGCAAGATGTGCTTTGGAAGCAATGGCGGTTGGTTGTGCAGTGATTCTCTGTGACTACAGGGGTGCTGGTTCAATGGTGACAGCAACTGAAATGAGCCAACTTAGACGCTTCAATTTTGGCATTCGCACACTCCAAGAACCTGTGCATCCGGATGTGCTAGTTAGAGAAATTACTCGATATGACTCTGATGATGCTGCTGAGGTTTCTCGGCGAATTCGTGAAACGGCTGGACTTAATGCCACAGTCAACGAGATTGTGGCTCTGTATCGAGAAGCAATCGCCAGTCATCAGGCAAAACTCATAGACCCCAAAGTAGAGGCGAAAGCTGTCTCAGGTTATTTATATAGGTGGACACCTCGATATGGAGAATACGAACTGCTGCAAGCCAGCTTTTCTCACTTGCAGATTGAATCTGAACGACAACAAGCTGAATATAGCCAATTACAAATTGAGTTTCAGCAACTTCAGCTAAAGGTTAATCAATTGCAAGCAGAAAATGGACAAACAAAAGAACAGTCTGCTCAACTGCAAGCTGAACATAGCCAATTACAGAATGAGGTTACTGCTCTTTACAACTCTACAACTATGCAGCTACGCCAACGCTTGCTCAAGCTGCCAATTCTAGGTGGAATCGTTCGTTTCTTATATCGATTAGTTACAGGTCGATTACCACTTTAACCCACATTTCGCTTCTTTATAACAAAAGCGGGGTTAATACAGAAACAGCTTGCTGAACTTGTTGGTACAAAACAGCCTGTGATTGCACGCCTTGAAGATGCTGATTACGAGGGACACTCCCTTTCAATGCTTCAAAAAATCGCTCACGCTCTCAATCAAAGGGTAGTTATTCAGCTTGCGCCAATAGAACATGAGCAAAGTCATAGAGCATTCTAGTAGCAATGAATATGTTGTTTAGAAACATGGTCAGTATACACCTGATTAAAACATTTGAATACTCAGGTATTTAAATGTCTGGATACCCAGATATTTGTACATTCAATTAGCCGTGTACCCAGGTTGCGATATTATGCTTTTATTTCTAGTGAGGAAAGTAACAGCATAATTAAGGTACTTCCCAAATTTATTAAGTATGAGTTCTGGAATGCCGACATGGAAACGATGAAGTTGCGATCGCATATTGGGGCAGATGGTATATTGCAAATCCAGACACCCACTGATTTTAAAGATACGAATGTTGAGATAGTGGTGATTATACAGCCGTTAGCTGATGCAGAAGTTGCAACATCTTCAGAAGCCCAAGCACAATATAACGCTTGGGGAAAGCCCACAACGAAAAAATCGATAAGTAATGCAATTGCCAGAATGGAACAACTGCGGCGAGAAGTAGCGTTAGATAAAACGTCAATCCGCTCTATGATTGAAGAGGGGCGAAGATTTTAATGCAGTTTGTTTTGGATTGTTCTGTAGCAATTAGCTGGTGTTTGGTAGATGAAAATAACCCCACTGCAAATGCGATACTAGCAATAATGCCGGATGCTGAAGCATTTGTACCGGGGATTTGGTCACTGGAGATTGCTAATGTCCTACTGGTGGCTGAACGGCGTAACCGCATGACTACTGATCAATCATCAGAAGCTATTACCTTGTTACAGTCTCTGTTGATCCAGGTTGATACGGCTACAGATGCAAACGCATTAGGTGCAACCCTGACGCTGGGGAGACAGGAAGGTTTAGCAGCTTATGACGCAGCTTACTTAGAATTGGCGTTGCGGTTGGGATTGCCGTTGGCAACGATTGATCAAAGGTTAGCTCTGGCGGCTACGAGGTGTGGCGTGGATTTGGTCGTTGCCGATGAAGAAACGCCTTCAATTGGGGAGACACCGTAAGTCAGGTTGTCATTTCCGAAAAATAAGCTTCACAATGCATCAACACTTTACTTGAGTCGCAAATTCTCATTTTAGGCTGCATAAATACCTGGATACCCAAATATTCATACATCCACATTTTATGTGTGTAAGTGCGATATGATTTTTCCATCTTTTATAAGGGGAGATTATGCCAATCATCTCTCTTAGCTCATTTAAGGGCGGAGTGTCGAAAACAACTTCAGCTATCTGCCTCGCCTCACTGTTTTGTGATGATGGGGCAACCTTAGTTATTGATGCCGATCCGAACCGTTCAGCAACCACTTGGGCCAGACCTGGGGGACTACCATTTCAGGTCTGCGGAGAAAAGGAAGCAGCAAAGTTGATGCGAACGCAGAAGTTTGAATTTATAATTTTTGACACTCCTGCCCGCCCTAATGATGTGGAAGTGGAGGATTTAGCAAGGGGCTGTGATCTACTTATCGTTCCAACTCCACCAGATTTGTTGAGCATGGATGCGATGGCACTCATGGCTAAATCTTTACCACCAGATACAAACTGGAAAGTCCTACTTACAATGATTCCGCCGCCGCCTCAAAGAGATGGACAGGAAGCAATGTCAGCACTCTTAACACAAGGTTATCCTGTTTTGAGTCGTGGGATTCGATTTTACAAAGCTTATAAGGATGCGGTGACTAGTGGAGTTCCTGTTTATAAGGTTCGAGGGGGCAAAGTAGCATGGCGGGATTGGACGGAAATAAAAAACGAAGTGATTCAAGCAATAAAAGGGTGAGCCGATTTAGTGAGGTCTTAGGGGCAGCACAAGAAAATACCCAACTACCTGGATACCCAGAAAATCAGCCATCTGAACAGCTAGATACTCAACTAATCGAAGAATCATTAAGCCAGCCACTTAATGAGGTGAAAAATCAACCACCTGAAAATTTGACAACCCAACTACCTGGATACCCAAAAAGCCAGCTATCTGAACAGCTAGATATTCAACCAACCGAAAAATCCTCAAGCCAGTTATCTGAAGAGGTGAAAAGTCAAATATCTGACAACCCAACCGCCCAAACACCTGGATATCCAGAAAATCAGCTATCTGAACAGCTAAAAACCCAGTTACCTGAGAATTCAACCACCCAACAACCTCAACAGCCAGTAACCCGGTCATCTAAACAGTTAAAGGATAAAGATAAATTAGCCAAGCGTGAGAATCCCGACTATACCCAAACCACTTTTCGCATTCCTAAAAAATTGAGCAGACAGATCAACCGAGTGCTGATGGACTTGGCAGACGAGGGGGTAGAGGTGGATAGGAGCGACTTGTTAGAAGAATTAGCCAATGCATTTATCCGACTAGCTGATGAAGTTGGTGTAGTAGAGGCGTTAGAAAAAGTCAAAAATCTGGGTACCCAGATGGATGAGTAGCTAAGTAAGGCAATCGCACTTACAGGTATCCCGGCTGAACCCCCATTAGCTCAAATGATTCCTTAATGTACATAACATCTTTTTTTTATACTGTGACCCCACTTCATTGGTTAAAAGTAATGTTTGTTACTTTTAACCAATGAAGTGGGAACTATATAGATAAAGCAACTTGTGAATTAATTTTTTAGGAAACTTGTAAGTAACTACGCCAGAAATGGATTAGCGTTCTCAATTTCCGATGTATAGGCTTGTTCATACATT
>NZ_JBTYKD010000379.1:0-3564 GCF_054880495.1 Nostoc sp. | reverse complement strand
GGAGAGGGACTTTGAAATTCTGGCTCCCCTTCTCCCAGAGATGGGAGAAGGGGTTGGGGGATGAGGGCAAATCCTTTTCATCAAAGAAGAACTACAGGTTTCAAGATAGACGCGGTTTAGTTATCTTGGGCGATCGCGTTAGCTTAAATGCATAGTTAAATTAATAAAAAAAGCTTGTATCGATGAATGAAAGTCTAAGTGTTGCTGCCAACCTCGAAGAACACACTCATGAAAATCCTGTTGTTACCAAACAACAGCTATTTGTAAAAAAACTAATTGTCCTTGTCTTGGAAATGCTTTTGGCATTACCTTTGGGTTTACTGCTGGCAAAGTTCCAAATTGGCAGGATTGCCTGGATATTTGGCGGGATTGCTGCTGGTACAGTAGTTCTTCAAGGGTGTCGAGTTTTATATGAATATTCCCCACAACCTAACCGCACTGCTAGAAAAGTGGGAATGGCACTTGTCGGCTTAACTATCGGCGCTTCTAATGCCCACACGAATCTAGCTAGTGTTGTTTCTGGTATTCCGATATTTATTTTTATTACCTTGTTTATGCTGCTGAGTGGAGGTTGTATTGGTTACATTTACTCTCGCGTCAGCAAAACTAACTTATTTACAGCAATGCTGGCTACAGTTCCTGGTGGTGTAGGAATTATGGCAGCGATCGCCGCTGATTACAATAAAAATGTGAGTTTGGTTGCCCTAGTTCAGGCGATTCGCGTCACTTCAGTAATTGTTCTAATCCCCCTCATCGCTAGGACATCAGTTGGTAATTACTATCCGCAAACACTCCCAATCAACGGTGCTTGGCTCAATCTCGATCCATCTCAACTAGGTTTACTCTTGTTAGTACTGCTCATCACTGGATTAGTAGTTTATCCAGCAATATTATTTAACATTCCTGCTGGCGATTTCTTTGGTGCATTGTTGATTGGTATTGGGTTTAATCCTTTGCTGCATTGGCTGCCTTTTGTGGGTGATATTAGCTTTAGTCCGCCGCCTTTAATTAACTTATTAGGTCAAATGCTGCTGGGAATTACTATTGGTGAGTATTGGGGAGACAAACCCAACTTTAATCGGCGGACTGTCGGCTATGCTTTGATGTCTGTGGCGATGACCCTCGTAGCGGGAGCGATCGCTGCTATACTTGCAATGCAATTAACCTCTTGGGACTGGTTAACCTGTCTCTTAGTCACAGCACCAGGAGGATCGGCAGAAATGATCCTAGTTTCCCTGGTATTGAATCATAATGTTGAAATTGTTACAACTGGTCATTTAGTGCGACTAATTGCGATTAACAGTTCCCTACCACTTTGGGTATTTTTGTTTCGCCGTCTGGATGAGCAATTTTCTAAACCAGTTTAATTATGGTTTATCCAATAGCCCAAGAAAACCTCACCCTGGTTTTGCTATGCAAAACCTGTCCCTCTCCGTGAGTTCGGAGAGGGATGTCCGTTAGGAGAGGGTGAGGTTTTAAGGACTTTTAGATAAGCGGAGATAAAACTCCTAACTCCAGTAGAGACGCGATTAATCGCGTCTCTACTCCCCACTCCCTTTCAAATACTAAGGATGCTTTAGATGGTTGCCCAAATTCAAGAACTTGAAGCCCAGCACTGGGTTAAAACTCGTTCTTCCCTCGATCCTAGCGAATCGACTTTCCTGATTTGGAAAGGTAAAATTTACGCCTTTATCCCCGGTGGGAAAAAACAACTCCTATTTAAGATGCTGGGATTGAGCGTTAGCCGATGTATTCCCACAGCAGAAGGTAGCTGGGATTTTACTTCTAGGGAACTGACTTACTATCTCAACCCAAAAACAGATGAGGTTTTGTCCAAATGGGAGAATCCTTGGACAGGCGAGACAGTTCCAGTGATTCACGTTGCTAATAATCCTGTGCAGGGAACGTTTGAGGGAAATTTCCCCGCCCAAGTCGATGGTGACAGTACAACCTTCGTTTTTGATATATTTCCCTATTACCCCAATCCTTTAGCAGACGATCGCAAATTTGCCGAATATAGCCCAAATCCAATTTATCAGGCAGCAGAATTATTTAAATTAACTGTGCCAACCGCAGATTTATTCAACCCAGCACTTAAATCAGTTTCTCAACTCCAATTGAGTTGGGATAGAATTGGTCAATGGCTTCCCTGGATGAAAATGGGCGATCGCCCCGGTCAACTAATCTACAGTGCAGTTGGCAGCAAAATCAATGGTTTAACAGAACTGCCCCCACTGCTGCAAGACGAAATTAATAACCGTATTCCTTTATATAAACAAGCCCCAAAAGCATTAATAGATGGGGAAGATATGACTTCCTGGTTGTATTTCCAAAAACACTTTCAAGCTTACTTGGCTGGTGAAATCTTCCCACTTCCCCAAGCAGAAGAGTTGTAAACTCTTGCCAGAAGATAGCTGATGATGATCCGAGAAGCAAACTTAGCCGATGCACTAGCGATCGCTAAATTGAGGATTGGATAATGCGTACTGGTGACAAGCGGATAAGTCAACTAGGGGAATAACCCAATGCCCACTTCACTCTTGACCTGAACAATCAAATAGATGTAAACCTAACCGTTGAGAAAGTTTTTCACACACCTTTACCCCCCGTACACTGTTACCACGTACATCCAGCAGGGGCGAAAAAACTCCAATGCCCATCTTATTTGCTACAACGGCGATAATCCCACCACAAATTCCACTTTTCGCCGGAATCCCAATTTTATAAGCCCACTCGCCTGCAAAGTTGTACATGCCGCAGGTATTGGTAAACTTCGCTGATTTTATAGACAAATATTTACAAATGTAGCCAAATGGTTGAAAATGGTTACATAGGTCGAAAAACAACTATGAAATTATCGGATTAGGCTAAATCAATAGGTGTGAGGGATAAAAAGCGATTGCGAATGTGGAAACGCGGAGATTTAAACGCAACTCAGCTAACTACTGGAATGTCCAATAGTTAAATGCTTGCAGGAGGAGGAATGCAGTTAGTTGAAAAGCACGTAATCAAGAGTTCTCATAAGTACTACCAAGAAATTGATAACTTATGCTTTCTGTCTAAAAACCTTTACAATGCGTCTAACTACTTGATTAGACAAAATCTATTTAAGACAGGTAAAATTCTGAATTATAATCAGGTTCAAAAACTCACTCAAGAATCTGTTGATTATAAAGCAATACCTGCGAAAGTAAGTCAACAAATTTTAATGGTTTTAGACAGAAATTGGAAAAGTTTTCTAGCTGCTTTAAAAGCTTACGAAAAGAATCCATCCAAGTTTTTAAGTAAGCCGAAGTTACCAAAATATAAAAATAAAGTTGAAGGTAGAAACTTAGTTGTTTATACTGTTCAAGCTTTGTCAAAACCGGCGCTAGTAAAAGGTTTGATTAAGTTAAGTCAGACGAAAATTGTACTGAGAACAAAAGCTAATAATATTGCACAAGTTAGAATAGTACCAAAGCTTGACCATTATCTTGTTGAAATTGTTTACAACAAAGAAATAGAACCTCATCTTCTTGAGCAAAGTAAAATTGCTAGCATAGATTTAGGATTGAATAATTTAGC
>NZ_JBTYKD010000378.1:0-67408 GCF_054880495.1 Nostoc sp. | reverse complement strand
AACAACCCCTTGCAACTCCCTATTATGCAAGTGAATTTACAGTCGGAAGTTACGGTGAGTACAAATCCTCAATTGATATTTCTGGACCACTTACCTCTGACCAAAAGTTGTTGTATCGCTTGAATGTTGGCTATGAAAATTTTGGGAGTTTTATAGATTTTGTTCACGGGCAATATTTCTCAATATCGCCCGTATTGTCCTATAAGATCAGCGATAATACAAATTTGACTTTGGAATATGAGCATACTGATCAAAATCGAACATTTTATGATGGGTTGCCACCTATTCCTCAATCTTTTCAAGTTCCCATCAGTCGTTTTTTAGGAGAGCCAAGCACTGATAAGTACAATGTTGACTCTGATGCATTTTACTTGACTTTAGATCATACCTTCAGTGAAAATTTACGGCTGCGTAGTGCCTTTTCAGCATACCTTACTACTTCTGGTTTAAATGCATTTGTTCGACCAGATTCACTTGAAGCGGATGGTCAGACAATATCCCGAAGGCTTGCAGCAGGTGCCGGTTATGGTCAAACATTAGAACTGCAAAATGAATTAGTCGGCAAGTTCAAAACTGGTTCGATTAATCATCAGCTGCTCCTGGGTTTAGAGTTAAGTTGGCAAAACCAGTTTGGTGATTTCCTTCGCACTGCCGCTCCTGGGATTAATCTTTTCAATCCAGTATATGGTGCGCCACTGCCAACTAGTTTCGTCGATACAGCAGACAGAGGGGGGTCTTATACCGATACTACAGCTATTTACTTGCAAGACCAGGTGACATTACTTTCTAATTTGAAGTTACTGGTTGGTGGAAGATATGATTTTGTCAGCTACAACGACAGAAACATAGACTTGAATAATAATCTGCTTTCTACAGATAAGTTTTACGATGAAGCTTTTTCACCCCGTGTGGGACTGGTTTACCAACCGATAAAACCAATCTCCCTATACGCCAGTTATAGCGAGTCTTTTGCACCCAACAACACCCTATCACCTAACCTAGCGCAATTACCACCTTCTCGTGGAACCCAGTATGAAGCCGGAATTAAAACCGAGTTATTGGATGGTAAGCTTTCGGCAACACTTGCAGCATACAAGATTACAAAAACCAACGTACCTACAACCGATCCAAATAATACTGATTACTCAATTGCAGCTGGAGAAGTCAAGAGTCAAGGTATTGAATTCGATATTTCTGGGCGAATTTTACCTGGGTGGAATGTGATTGCATCCTTTGCCCATAACGATACCTTTGTCAGCAAGGATAATGACCTACCTGTAGGTGACAGATTGGTTGGTGTGCCAAGGGATACTGCTAGCTTCTGGACAACCTATGAAATTCAAAGTGGTTCCCTTAAAGGATTGGGATTTGGTGGAGGACTGTTTTTTGTCGGCGATACCGAAGCCAATCTACCAAACAATGGAGTTATCATTCCTTCCTACGTCAGAACTGATGCCTCTATTTTCTATAAAAAAGATAATTGGCGATTTGGTCTCAACGTCAAGAATCTTTTCGACACCACGTATTATGTATCTCAAGGTTACTATCTGCGTCCCGGAGATCCGTTGACTGTTCTGGCGACGATTTCCGTACAGTTTTGATTCCACCTTAACCCTCACCAATGCATCTACGGTGTATATACAAGTCTATCTCAACGCAATTGATGGTTAAGTCTCATAACCTCACCCTGGTTCTGCTACGCAAAACCTGTCCCTCTCCGTGAGTTCGGAGAGGGATGTCCGATAGGACCCTTTGAGGTTTTGGAGGACTTTTGGGTAATCGGATAACTTGTGTGTACACTGTAGCCCAATGCATCGGGAGGATTGAGGGGGGTAAAAATCCAACTTACTTTCGTGGCGATTATGAATCGGAAAAAACTACGCTCTATCGTTTTTTACCTGCACAGATATATCGGTTTTTTTGTTGGACTATTGCTAATTGTCGTTGGGTTAACAGGTAGCCTGTTAGTGTTCGAGCAAGATTTTGACCACTTTATGATTAGTCAACAGTATGGACACATTACTCCCCAACAGGTGCAGTTATCCCCAGAGTCTGTGGTGAATACAATTGAGGCGAAGTATCCCGCGCGAGGTGATTTGCATCTTTTTCGGATTTATTTGCCAGATACTCCTTCTTCTCCCTACCTGGGGCAGTTGTCATCAACTGATGTGCAAAGGAAAGAGGTTTTTGTCAACCCTTATACAGGCAAAATTATCGGTGAGCGGATAACGGATAAAACCCTAATTGGTCTAACACTTAATTTACACTACAGCTTGATGGCAGGTCAAATTGGAACTGCAATTGTTGGCATTGCTGCCTTTTTAATGTGTGTACTTACCATCACAGGTTTAGTTCTCTGGCCGGGTTGGCGCAAATTGATTGCAGGCTTCAAAATCAAGTTTGATGCTCATCCCAAGCGGGTGAACTTTGACATTCACAAAGTTGCTGGCATTATCACTGTCGTCTTTTTATTTTTTACTGGCTTTACAGGCTTTTGCTGGAACTTCTACGATTTGACTGAGCCGATTATTTACGCTGTTACATTCACCTCAAAACCATCTGAGCCAGTATCCAAGCCAATTCCTAGTAAATCAACCTTAGGATTGACAGAACAACTGAAAATTGCCGATGCTGCCTTACCTGGTGCTGTTACCAAAAGCATTTATTTTCCCAGTAAACCAGAAGAGGCTCTACGAATTAACATGAAGCTACCGCAGGAAAGTTCATATGACGCTAATAGTAATGTTTATCTCGACCAGTACAGTGGCAAGGTTTTGCGAGTTGATAATGCTTTAAAGATGCTATTGGGCGATCGCGTCCTCAATTCTTTTGCACCCCTGCACTACGGTACATTTGGTGGCTTACCCACCCGCATTCTCTATGTCTTTGTGGGACTTGCACCGTTAATTTTATTTATCACTGGCTTCATGATGTGGCGTGATCGCTATCGAACAAAATCTCCTACAGGATTTATTAAACGCTTCGTTTTAAAGTAATTATATCATGTCCGGTTAATCACTTACGATTAAGCACCTATTTGAGTTCACCAATGAAAACTGAATCTGTAAGCGGCTTATTTCGTGGTCAAATAAAAATCTGTGCTTGTTGGGCAATTTCCATTCCCAATGCTGCACTGACTCCAAAAGGTATTTTACTCGCTCAGTGACCGTCGTAGACATCGCCTGTATACATCAAGAGGACAGGTTGTCATTTCTCATTAAGCATGGGGCATTGGTTATTAATTCATCTCCCTCACTCCCTCATCTCCCTCTACTCTCCGCAAAGATTCAAACTAGGTCAAAATTTAAATAAACGCGATCGCATCTTACCGACAATGCACATTACCCAAAGTCTCCATACAGCAATTCTTGTGACTGACTTAGAACGCTCGGAACACTTTTATGGCAAAGTATTGAGATTAGCCAAAATAGATCGTTCCCTAAACTACCCTGGTGCATGGTATCAAGTTGGCGACTATCAAATTCATCTGATAGTTGCACCTACTGTCCCCACGGAAAACCCAAACGAAAAATGGGGACGCAATCCCCACATTGCTTTCTCCGTTGCTGACTTAGACACTGCTAAACAAGAGTTACTCAATTATAATTATCCCATTCAACCCAGCGCTTCCGGTCGCCCTGCTCTGTTTACACAAGATCCTGATGGAAATATTATCGAGTTGAGTCAGCATTGAGGGGACAAGAACCAATGAAAAAGGGCATTGCAGCCTTGTCATGTTGCAATATCATTAAATTGGCAATTCTTCCTCCCGTTGCTGATAATAGTTTTAAAGCTAATTATTCAAGAGGTCTGATTGTGGTCTTTGCTCAAACAAGTCCCCCAGATGTAAGAACAACTCGCCTCAGATTAGACGAGTATCGGGCTATGGAAGAAACCAACCCAGAACGCCATGAATACCGCAACGGAGAGATTATTACTATGTCGGGAGGTTCGGAAGCCCATAGTGCGATCGCTAGCAACTTGTTAATTTACTTGGGGTTTTTGCTGAGAGGCACTGATTTTCGTTTGTATAACAGCGACTTGCGAGTTTGGATTCCTGAATATCAGTGTGGTACTTATACCGATTTAATGGTTGTTAATGGCAAACCAGAGTTCAATGGTCAGCGCAATGATGAAATTCTCAATCCTTTACTCATTGTCGAAGTTCTATCACCCTCTACCGAAGCTTATGATCGAGGCGAAAAGTTCAGAAAATATCGCTCTGTTGGCAGCTTTTGTGAATATCTGCTTGTGAGCCAAACTGAACCCTACATTGAGCAGTATCACAACAAAGATCGTAACAGTAATGATCGCTGGCTATGGCAAGTTCACTCTAACCTTGAACGAGCGATCGTCCTGCACAGTTTAAACGTAGAAATTCCCCTGACTGAAATCTATCGTCGCATTAATTTTTAAGGGGCGGCAACTCTCTTACAATAATAGCAAGGAAGCCGAGAAATGGCGCGTTACACGCAGGTTTTCGCATGGTCATCTCACAAAATCACATTGCTTCCAATGACAAATGAAAATCATTGCCTACTCTTATACCGATCCGCTATTAGAATCTTCTCCCGATCAAGCCGATTGGGGATGGGAGGTTGATCGGGTTTATGAAGATTTGGGGAAGCGAGAGTCCTTCCCTCCGGGACGCTGCGCGAATGGACACGCTACGCGAACGCAATTACAACAATTACTTACCGATTGCCAAACTGAACCAGTAGATTATCTTTTGATTCGGCGGTTGGAAGAATTAGGGGATACTGTAGAGGAAATTAGCGATCGCCTGCATCAACTCGAAGCAATGGGAGTGGCGATAATTGCTACTGAACAGCCCTACACTTCCGAAAATTACCCTCTGGGCGCTGACTTGCTGAATTTGCTACACGCAATCCAACGTCAGCAACGTAGTCGTCGCATCCGTCAAGGACACGCCCGTAATCGTCTTAATCTTGCACCGCCACCCGGCAAAATTCCCTACGGCTATCGCCGAGGTAAGGGAAAATATACTATAGATCGCAGTACTTCACCAGTAGTCAAAGATTTTTTTGAACACTTTTTACTCTATGGTTCCCTGCGGGGTTCAGTTCGTTACTTAGCGAAAAAATACGGCAAAAAAATCTCTGTAACCACAGGAAGACGCTGGCTGACTAATCAAGTTTATCGCGGCAATACAGCTTACCAAAATGGTGAAATTATCTCTAATACCCATATTTCAATAATTTCTAAGGAAGAAGCAGCCCAAGTTGACCGACTTTTACGCCGTAACAGCCGTTTACCATCCCGAACTGCTAGTGCTAAGCGTTCTTTAGCGGGGTTGGTTATCTGTGCTGAGTGTCAGTCACATCTGACAGTTACCCGTGTCACCCAACGCAATCAAGATCAGGAGTATCTTTATTTACGTTCTACTAGCTGTCCCCAACGCCCTAAGTGTAAGGCTATTCCCTACCAAGAGGTTTTAGAACATACAATTGAAACGGTTTGCCGTGACTTACCCCTAGCGGTTGCGGGGATGAATTTTCCTCAGTTGGATGCAGTCAAGAATAGTTTCGGGCAAGCGATCGCACGTCAGCAAGAAATACTTGCTCAGTTACCCGCTTTAATTGAAACTGGAATTTTAGATGCCGAAACAGCAAAGTTAAGGGCTTACAAACTCCGCACAGAAATTTCTGCACTGGAAGCAAAGTTGGCGACTCTTCCCCCAGTTAACTTGCGTTCTGTTGCTCAAGCTGTTTCCATACCACAATTTTGGTTAGATTTGTCGGAAACAGAGCGACGATTTTACTTTCGAGAATTCATCAAGCAAATTGAGATTATTCTTCAGAATAAAGAATTAAAACTCCGAGTTATTTTTATTTTCTAAGTAGGGGCACAGCAATGCTGTGCCCCTACGTCAGATGTGATTCAAATAAATGAAAACTGGTGTAAAACGCTATTTCTGAGACGGTTGATCCTTAGTATACGCAGCAGGTTTTGGCCCTGCATTCCGCACATTGATAAATTTATTGAGGATATCAAACCAAAAAGGCGCACCCATAGCAATAGCTAAACCACTGACTATCCAACCGCAAATTAATCTAAAAAGCTGCCAAATTGTGATTAATAAAACGTTTCCACTATTTGGATCAAACTGTTGATTGAGGTTTTGCCATCCAATGGGTACAGAAGCATTTCCTAATAGTTTCTCGATTTTATTTCTGGCTTGTTGATCGTTTATATAATCGGCTCGTTGACTTGCACTTTGAGTAATTGCAGAGCGAATAACCGAATCCTGCGACAATCTATTAATCAGGTGAAATGTATCAGTATTAGTTAATATGGCAATTGATATTCCAATGATAATAGCAACTCCTTTGGCATTGCGCTTATAAACACCACTGGCTCGATCCATAGAGCGATCAAACCATGTTTCGACTTCATTTTTAAACTGATTTATTTCTTCTGTGAGGTCGCCAACCTTTATCCTACTACGTTGAGCAAGGACACGAAGACTGTTAATCAAACTATCAGGTACATCATTAGGTAACTCTTGATTAACAAAATCTCTAAATTCCTGGTCAATATCTCCATAAATTTTTTGAATTGTTTTGTAACTTTCACTATTTGGATCATTAATACCTGCTTGAAGTTCTTTATAAGATGCTAATATCATGTGCAAATTGGTTTGAACTTCATCACTAGGATGTTTCACATAATTAATTAACTGGGGAATTTTCAAGGTATCTAATAAAGTAATTGCAAATGTTTCAGACGGAAGATATGAAGGGGCGCTTTGTTTGTCTCCTAGTGCTTTTTTGTTACTACTTTTAGTATTTTCCTGAAACTGCTTTTCTATTTTCTCCTTTGCTTGTTGATTCAAGGTATTAATCAAAGGATCGTTATAAAGTTTCTGTACTAAATTTTTTGCCTTAGTAATATCTGATTCTTCAGTTTCGCTACCACCTGCTAAAAGTAATTCAATTGAATTTTTTAAATGTTTAGCTCTCCATTGTAAACATGTGGTAATCAATTCTTGAATTTCGGAAGCTAATAAGCTCAAAATCAAGTAAATAAAAACTAAGCCGAGAGTAATATCCACAACTACAGGTAAAGTCATTGACAGGCTCCTATAATTTGAGAGTTGTATAATAAATGCTTTTACAAAATTGTATAACACAGATATTTAAATTCAATAATCGCTTAATTAAATTTAAGATCCCCAAATTTGCTCATATCGCTTAAAATCTTGTATTTAGTCCTCTTGAGAGGAATTTAGCTATCAGAGAGGGAATTTATTCTCAAGCGGGATGGTAAGGAAGCAGAAGATTTAAAAGATGTTAGTAATTATTATCTAAAAAAATTACAACTAATTCCTTTAAGTGTTCAGCACACCATTGAAACCCTGTAGCAATTATTTCCTATTTTTCGGAATTAAGCTAGCTTTCAACTAAGTAGGTAAAAATCAAACTAAGCATCAAGTTAAAAATAAAATACAAGTTTCTTCACGGACGACTCAACAGGTAATAAATAATTTATTGATTGTATTATTTTTATCATTTATCCGCTTAAATATTCTTTAACTAAGTAAGATAAATTTTTCAAAAAATAGCGCCAATTAGAGAAAGTTGAGTTAATCTTGGAAACTAGCAATTGTTAATAACATACGTTGTTACTGGGTGGCAACATTGGAGATTCGCTAGATGTCTCTATGTAATCAAACCAGCAAGTAAAATGATTACCAGAGAATATGCAAGAAGGAAGCTTTATTTGGAGTCATCTAGAAAAACAGGATCGCACGGTTGGCAAATGGATTGATTGGGTATGGCTAATAGTATTGCTGTTGGCAGCAGTTTTACTGTTTAGCATCAATCTGGGAGGATTGCCCCTGCGAGATTGGGATGAAGGTACTGTGGCACAGGTTGCGCGTGAAATTTGGCATGCACCAGCAGGTTCAATGCATTGGCTTTACCCAACGCTAGGAGGCGAACCATATCATGACAAGCCACCTTTGATGCATTTGCTAATTGCTTGGGCTTATTCTTTAGGAGGCGAAAATGAGTGGACAACTCGTCTACCTGGAGCAATTTTAACAGCGACATCTGTACCTTTACTGTATTGCATTGCTCGAGAGATATTTCGCCAGCGTTGGGCTGCTATTTATAGCGCCTTGATTTACCTAACAATGTTACCCGTGGTGCGTCATGGGCGGTTAGCAATGTTGGATGGGGCGATGGTAAGTTTTTTGATGGTGATGATGTTGTGCGTGTTGCGATCGCGCCGAGATTTACGTTATTGTCTTGGTGTTGGCGTTAGTTTTGGGTTGATTTGCCTAACTCAAGGGCTGCTAGGTGTATTATTAGGTGCGATCGCCATCGCATTTCTGTTTTGGGATACGCCACGATTGCTCACCTGTTACTATCTGTGGATAGCAATTTTAATTGGTATTCTCCCCGTAGCCGGTTGGTATGGTGCCCAACTAATTCACTATGGTTACACTTTCGCTCAAATTAGCCTCGCAAAACCATCAGCAAGCGGAATTGGCACTGTTGTAGAGGGGAATTCTCAACCACCTTGGTACTATGTGATTGAACTTCTCAAGTTCACATGGCCGTGGTTATTATTCTTACCACAAACTATCCGCTTAACTTGGGAAAATCGCAACCTTAGTTGGGCAAAACTAGTAATGGCGTGGAGTGGTGTTTACCTGCTGGTAATTTCCTTGATGATTACCAAAGTTCCCTGGTATCTATTCCCGATTTACCCTAGTTTAGCCTTAGCTTTTGGTATCCAGTTATCAGAGACGGAAAATTCGCCTTTACTCTCATCTTATCCCCGTGCTTGGGTGGCTGGTTTGGCGATACTTGCAGTAGTCGCTTCTGCTGGGAGTATTTATTTCAGTTGGGGTAAAACACCGAAAATAGACTTACAACTGATTTTTGCCGCAGTAGCTTTAACTATGACCTTAGCAGCTATTTTAGCAGAACGAGGCGACGGGCAATTTCTGAAGATTTTGTTTTGGGGAAGTTATATTTCGCTGCTGCTGTTAATGAAATCTAACTACTGGGTTTGGGAATTATCGGAAGCCTATCCAGTTAAACCAGTCGCCGCGATGATTGTGCGGGCAAATCCAGCTACGAGGAAGATTTACACATCTTTTCCCTATCATCGTCCCTCATTGGATTATTATAGCGATCGCACGATCATTCCCGCTTCTGTTGGTGAACTGCAATATTATTGGCACTACAACGGACAACCCTACTTTCTACTTCAGGCATCTGCTTTCAACAATCTTCAACTAGACTCGATGAAGCTAGTTGATCAAGCTGAAGGCTGGAAGTTAGTTACAAAAGATACTAATCGATTGTAAATGTAATGTGGGCCATTGGGCAATTCAATTTTGGATTTTGGATTTTAGATTTTGGATTAAATTTCAATTCTTTAATCCAAAAGCGTTCGACTGAGCGCTCACGCCGAAGTCTAAAATCTAAAATTCTTACTCTTCACTCCCTCATCTTTCTCATCTCCCCCTGCCTCCCATTACCTCGTTCCCAGTCTCCGACTGGGAATGCCTATTTTGAGGCTCCGCCTCTAATTACCTCTAATTATTTGAAAAAATTTCTGAGTGCAAAAATAATAAATTATGTTTTCGTTGTTAAACATTAGTTTTAAATACTTTTATAAAATACCCAAAAGTATCTAACTGCACATATTGGCTATGATAAATAATTTCACTAACTGACAACCTCTGAGCGTGTAACTTATGACTATTAAAGATCCTAAGGATAATCTTCTGGCGAGGAGATAAATAATTAGAGATTCGGCAAATAAATTAGTGAGATGTATGTTATGGTTTTTATAGGAATCAAAAAAGTAAAAGCACAAAAAGACTTCAAGACAAGTTTGAGGCAAACTCAATAAAGTTTTTTTGCTCTGGTAAGTCCACTTCAATTCGCTACATCTGTTTGCAACGAAAATCTAAAACTAGATTGAGTAGGATAGTAGCCTTTGTAACAACTTGAAGTCAATCAAAATTTATCTGGGTATGAGCCAATAAGAGTTGGCTAACCTAGCTAGAGCATTATCCGCCAAAGGTAATTACTCTTGGAGTCTGGGAAGAAAGACTCTTAGTACAGCCTGACAAATCCATAAAAATCGAGAATATTTACTAACTTAGTCTAAGCGGGAGCAAACATTTTCAACCGCGAACTAAGTTGAGGCAGTTGCTGACTTTTGGAACAAAAACTCCAAGCAGAATGGTGTCGTTCCCCAATTTTCAGGAATTTAACCATACTGTCAAAAGTCACCAAGATATTGTTTCAGCCAGAGTGTTAGGAGTTGCCTGTGCAAGTATTATCGCACTGCACCTGTAGCTACAACTTTTGGGCTGGAATTTATCATGCTACATCAATCACGAAATGAGAAGCGCTATAGATGTTCTTGGCGACTTGATATCTGCAAAATCAGAAAAGTTGTAGCGACCATTTAAGAGTGGATTGCAATACAAGTTGGTTGTGTGGTTAAAGGGATAAATCTGCGTTGATTTCAATTCCTGCTGTAACCACTCTTGAGGCTTGAGCAACCATTTGGATTCTGTTACAACGATAATGCTGAAGTCAAAGTTTTAAAGGCTTCGTTATTAGGAGATAGAGATTTTTTTATCCCTTAAGCCATCACTTCGTGGGTAAATATGTTCTGATTTTAACTGTTTTTGCCAGGGTGCGATGTCTAGCGAGAAGCCCTTCTCTACGAGAGGCTGCGCCAACAGGTTCGGGGGTGACGCTCCTTCGTCGCTACCGCAATTGACGGGAACCGCCATCGCTCTTAGCGTCTCCCCTTCTCTGCGAGACGCTACGCGAAGGGAGAAGACTGCGACCCCCTCACTGCTACACATCTACGCCAACAGGCTCTACTTCCCTAAAGCGCCAAGGGTCAACAACTACCATCAAGCTTCAGATTCATCGATAAATCATTGTAGGAAAACACAACCATGACTGACCCAAAGATTAGACAAATAGCTTTCTATGGTAAAGGCGGTATTGGTAAATCTACCACCTCTCAAAACACCCTAGCAGCTATGGCTGAAATGGGTAAACGCATTCTGATTGTCGGTTGCGACCCCAAAGCTGACTCTACCCGTTTGATGCTACATAGCAAGGCTCAAACAACCGTTCTTCACCTCGCTGCTGAACGTGGCGCAGTAGAAGATATAGAACTCCATGAAGTGATGCTCAAGGGTTTCCGTGACGTTCTTTGCGTAGAATCTGGTGGTCCAGAACCCGGTGTAGGTTGTGCAGGTCGTGGTATCATTACCGCCATCAACTTCTTGGAAGAAAACGGTGCTTACCAAGACCTAGACTTTGTATCTTACGACGTATTAGGTGACGTTGTGTGCGGTGGTTTTGCTATGCCTATCCGCGAAGGTAAAGCCCAAGAAATCTACATCGTCACATCCGGTGAAATGATGGCAATGTATGCTGCTAACAACATTGCTCGTGGTGTTCTTAAGTATGCTCACACTGGTGGCGTGCGTTTGGGTGGTTTGATTTGTAATAGCCGTAATACTGACCGGGAAATCGACCTAATCGAAACCCTGGCAAAACGCTTGAACACCCAAATGATTCACTACGTACCTCGTGACAACATTGTACAACACGCAGAATTGCGCCGGATGACTGTTAACGAGTACGCACCTGACAGCAATCAAGCTAACGAATATCGGACATTGGCTCAAAAGATCGTTGACAACAAGAACCTCACTATCCCCACCCCGATTGAGATGGAAGAGTTAGAAGAGTTGTTGATTGAATTCGGTATCCTCGAAAGCGACGAAAATACCGCAATGCTGGTTGGCAAAACTGCTACTGAAGCAGCAGTATAAAGTATTGCTAAATAAATAATGGTCTGGGGTGGGCTTGCAGCCTACCCTTTCATTTTTGTAGGGGATAAAATTTGAGAGTTGCGATCGCTTTCTCAGCCCGGATATAATTGATAGATGTCAACTCCAGTACGCAGACTGGGAGTAATTATGCAAATGCAAGCAATTGCTGGCGTTTGTTCTATCAACATCTTAATCTTCGTTAGCTGTTTGCAAGACAAGTGTATACAACTGTTGGCTGACCCGAAAATCAGCAGTAGCAATTAATCGCTCAATCAATGGTTGAATTGCTGGAATTACGTCTTGTTTTTTGGCTTGTAACAAGACTCCCAATAGCCCTGTTACATTGAATCCATAACTGGTAGCGACTGCTCGTCCTCGACGTTCATCCATTAATAGCAAGTCAGCTTTGAGTTCTTTAAATAAAATAATCGCTTCGGCTTCTCCTAAATCAATATTGTTGTGATTTTTTTGAATTTCTATAACCTCTTGAGAATTAACAACAGTTTGAACCTTAATCCAGGAAAATTGTTGTACTTCTACTGCGCCAGGAACAATTTTATCTACATTTACCATTTCACTATAAACAGCTTTGGGAATAATCACGCTAGTGTACAACTGACGCAGTAAATCTAATTGGCCAATGGCTGCCAAGTTTGTAATTGGTGATGTATCGCTAACTATAATCACAGCAAACCCATTGATTGCAGTGTCCGTACATCGGATTGGAAGTCTTCAACATCATAGTTGATGTGTAAACCGCGTTTGGCCAGTTCATGCTGGAATTCAAGTACTGTGGTTCCTGTCCAGGCTCGGACTTTGCCACTGCTAATTTTACCTTGCTGATAAAGTAAGATGGCAATTTCTAATTTCAGTTCATCCTCGGTCATGTTTGAGGCTCGGAGGATGTCATCAGGAATCATGATGCTCACAAGGGAAAATTCCAAGTCTTAAGTTTATTCTAATTCTTGTCTCATATTAGGCGATCGCTCTAGAATCTGGCAAAGTTACAGCGATAGCTGTTGCAATCAATGGCTTTATCGAATACATCTCCTGTCTCAGTTTGGTTTCAATCCCTAATAGGGATTTTGGTAAATTGCAATATCGGTTTCCAGCATTTGTTCAAGCAGGTTTGGTCTGTTTCAATCCCTAATAGGGATTTTGGTAAATTGCAATACATTCCTCTAGTAGCACAGGGTTTAGTCTGTCGTTTCAATCCCTAATAGGGATTTTGGTAAATTGCAATACCCATGCCTATTTAAATACGGGTGTTAATATTCGTTTCAATCCCTAATAGGGATTTTGGTAAATTGCAATTTTTGGGTGGATCACGCGATCGCACTCCGATCCGTTTCAATCCCTAATAGGGATTTTGATGAATTGCAATTTCCATAGCTGGCGGCGTAAGTCGTCTGTAAAAAAGGTTTCAATCCCTGATAGGGATTTTGATGAATTGCAATTCTTCGACTATTACTTTGGCTTCAAGCGATCGCTTCCGTTTCAATCCCTGATAGGGATTTTGATGAATTGCAATCTATACCAAATTTGTGCCTTCATGCTAACACAATCGCGTTTCAATCCCTGATAGGGATTTTGATGAATTGCAATAAAAGTGTCGCCGGGTCTATGCTAGTGACATTTATCGTTTCAATCCCTGATAGGGATTTTGATGAATTGCAATGGCAATAAAAACATTACCAACAAGGATTTGGCAAGGTTTCAATCCCTGATAGGGATTTTGATGAATTGCAATCAGCGGCAGCAGCAGCATTATAAGCAGAATTAGCGTTTCAATCCCTGATAGGGATTTTGATGAATTGCAATCTTCTCTGCTCAAGATATGAGTAAATTTGCTCAGAGTTTCAATCCCTGATAGGGATTTTGATGAATTGCAATTGGATTTGGGTAATATTAGCCTCAAGTGTAATTATGTTTCAATCCCTGATAGGGATTTTGATGAATTGCAATGTATCTTTTTTAGCGCTTATTCTGTGATGATGTGGTTTCAATCCCTGATAGGGATTTTGATGAATTGCAATTATAGAGTAAGCAGCTTGTGCGGGAGTAGGAGGGTTTCAATCCCTGATAGGGATTTTGATGAATTGCAATTCCTGCTGAAACTGTTGTCCTTATTGGCGGTTCTTTGTTTCAATCCCTGATAGGGATTTTGATGAATTGCAATTCCATCTTTCAAAGTTCGTGCTCTTTTTGTCTCTGTTTCAATCCCTGATAGGGATTTTGATGAATTGCAATCCGTTCTTATTTTAGGTTTTTCTTTAAAGCCTGCTGTTTCAATCCCTGATAGGGATTTTGATGAATTGCAATTCTTTTTGCTTTTCTAATCTTGAGAAAGAATCAAGTTTCAATCCCTGATAGGGATTTTGATGAATTGCAATCTCTGCCAACTTGATTATTTTTCCTGAAGATAGTTTTGTTTCAATCCCTGATAGGGATTTTGATGAATTGCAATAATATTCTAGAAAGATTCTCAGCAAGAAGCTCAGGGTTTCAATCCCTGATAGGGATTTTGATGAATTGCAATTTTGTAACTAAAATCAAAGGATTAAATATGCTTAGTTTCAATCCCTGATAGGGATTTTGATGAATTGCAATGGAAGGAAGAAAGGAAGCGGAGCAAAGTATTCAGGTTTCAATCCCTGATAGGGATTTTGATGAATTGCAATGATACTCTACTGAGCAATAGGATAGTAAAAAAAAAAGTTTCAATCCCTGATAGGGATTTTGATGAATTGCAATTTTCTCTTCCCACTTTCCCACTGCGAATAAACATAAGTTTCAATCCCTGATAGGGATTTTGATGAATTGCAATTCCAAGAAGCTCGAAGGGTCGAGCAAATAATTAAGTTTCAATCCCTGATAGGGATTTTGATGAATTGCAATAAACGGGGTGAATAACATTACCATGTTTTCTAAATGTTTCAATCCCTGATAGGGATTTTGATGAATTGCAATTCGCCGCAACCAGTGAGAGAGTACAAGTTAGCCGAAGTTTCAATCCCTGATAGGGATTTTGATGAATTGCAATTGTTGACTATACTCAGATTAATACTGGGAATCTGGGTTTCAATCCCTGATAGGGATTTTGATGAATTGCAATGACGGGAGGCTGAAAGCCAAGCTGTATTTAGTTTTCAAGGTGCGGTTGCGCGATTCAAGAGCAATAATAGCATTACAGAATTTGTTTGGCAAGAGTGCTAGGAAAGTTTAAAAGCTAAAACCCTATTTTGATAAGTATTTCAGAGATTGCGCGGATGAGGATTAGGCGAATAATGGGTTGAAAGCCTTGCTGGAGTTGGGATAGAAGCACTTTTTTGGGGCTGTGGAATTTGTACACCTACCCCTCCGCGCATTTGAGATGCAGAAACCTAGCTAGAAGGGGACTCAGCAAAGAAAATTGTTTCGTCCCGTGGCTGTTCTCCGCCAATACGTTCGACTTTTCGCTGACAACAGGCACAGAGAAAATAAAAGCGAACGCTGTCAGTGTCGGGTTTAATCAATTTAGCTAAACGCGATCGCAGTTTAGCATACTGAGTGGAAGTGATATCGCACTCAAACACACTCAGTTGCATCCATTGTCCGTAAGACTTGAGAACCGAATGGATTTTAGTACGACGCTTATCTTCTGGAATATCGTAGCTGACAACAATATACATGGGGTAGTGGGGAAGAGGGAGAAATGACAAGTTATTTGAGAATTAAGGGGGGATATTTATCGATTTGGTTCATGAGGTACTTACTTAATAACCTCGCCTGAATTTCAAAGGCTTCTTGGTAGGTGCATTTGTTTCCCATGACTGGATGTTTGAAATTCGATAGTTTCTTTTGTTGATAAGCGCGAAGAAATGTATGCAGTCCTTCTTTGGTTAAAGTCACGGCACCACTGAGGGGTTCGGTGGTAAAGTCAGTTAAGGTGAGCGATCGCTTGTTAATAAGTGACAACACTAGAGCATCCACTATTAAAGGGCGAAACTCTTCCATCAAGTCCAAGGCTAGGGAAGGTCTACCATAACGCTCGACGTGTAAGTATCCTAGATAGGGGTCGAAACCAACAATATTTAAAGCACTTTGCACATCATGGCGTAGCAATGTATACCCAAAACTTAGTAGGGCGTTAACTGGGTCAGTTGGTGGGCGGCGGCGTCTGGCTTCAAATTTAAATTCTGAAGTTCTAATTAGCTGTTGAAAGCAACCAAAATAAGCTGCACTACCAGCACCTTCTAAGCCTCTGAGAGAATCAATACTGCTAGTTTTTTCTATTGGTGCGATCGCCTGTTCCAATCGAGTGATGTTATTATTCAGATCAACATCAGGATGTTCTCGCTGGGTGCGAAGTAAGCTATGGCGGTAATTTTTCAATTTCCCCCGCACAAATCCTCTAACTAAATGTATTGCTGGTTGTGATTCTCCCACAGCTTGCCATTGGGCTTTACGAACAAAGATATTTTTGGTAACTTCTGGTTCTAACCGCCCTAAATATCGTCCGTTTTGTGTGAGGAAAGTTAAACAAATGTGACGATCTAAAAGTTCACTGATAACGGCGGGAGAAACGGTAGCCCGACCTAGTACTACAATTCCCTCAATTTTAATTAAAGGGATATCTAAGATTGTTTTTTGTTCAGCTTTGACGGTGAGACGTTCGTCAACTTTGCCGATAAAAGCATCGGCTTGTGTTACGTAAACTGTTCCCATGATTTCATCCTTAATTAATTGAAAATTGTCAAACTCAATACAATACGGTTTGGTTAGCTTGTTTAGTGCGCGGAGATCCCCCCAACCCCCCTTAAAAAGGGGGGCTATATTACTCCTTTACCCCCTTTTTAAGGAGGTCGCCACAGGCGGGGGGATCTTATCTGAACTCAATATGTCCTCAAACTAGAATTCGCTAGGGTATAATTTAATTGACTTCTTGATAACTTTTGACTTTATCAGTTGCTTTAGGTAAACATTGCGAATAAAGACTGCATCCTTGGCAACGTTTGCTATAAACTGATTTTGGCATCATTCCTGTTTCTAGGAGATTTGTGACAGATTGAATAGTAGCGATCGCACTTTGCCGTAACTCTTGATTAATCTCTACTAATTGCCGTTGATGGGAGTGGGCATAATAGATATATCCAGTGTTAACTGGTTGTCCTGTCATCTCTTCTAAACATAAAGCTTGGGCACAAACTTGCAACTCATCATTATCCCATTCGCCTTTGCGTCCCCGCTTATATTCAACTGGGTAAATTTCACCTGATTCTGCTTCAATCAAATCAGATTTGCCAATGAGTTTGTATTTTTCTGACTTCAGCCAAATTGCCCGAACTTGCCAAGTTTCCCCTCGCTGTATATCGCCTGTAGTGTGGACGCGATCATGTAAAGTTGTGCCTTCAATTGTGTATTGATTATCGGTAAATTCGCCTGCACAAAACATCCGCCAACAGCGATGCGGACAATAGGCGTATTGATTCAATGCCGCAATGGAAACATAGTCAATGTTATTCATAACTTAGGTGTTTTTTAAATGATTATTGAAACTAGGGAGAATACAGCCGCCGCGTCATCCCCATACCCATTGTTGTTTTTCGTCCAATTCCTGCATATAAAGCAAAGTCAGCTAATGCGTTAATTTGCTTAATTTGTATCGGTTGAATTTCTCCCAAAACCTTGTAGTTAACTTCGCCAAGAATGCCAATAAATTTGCTACGAGAGTCAGCTAATATTTCTGTATGAATGTTGACAAAAGATGGAAAGATTGACTCGATCGCAATGTGATTAAATTCTATGCCACTGTACTTATTCCACCGCGAAAGTAGGGAATTGAACACAGATTCTCTGGTAGGAAGGGTACTGTCATACTGTCCTTGACGGAAGGCGGTAGGCGTGGAAAAGGTAAGGTTAATGGAAGAATTGCAATCGCTGGCTTCTTCGTATAATTGAGCGTAGGTGCTAGCATTTGCCCAAGGTTGAATAGATTGGGGTGTGCCTTGAATGCTGGTAATATACAAGTCAGCCGGGCCAAGATGCCAAGGGCGATTGGGATTAAGATTTAGCCAGAGTTGGGTAAGTTTGCTAAATAGAGTGTCATCTAATAAAGAGATGCGCCACCAACAAGGTGTTCCGGCGGGAATGGGTTGTTGATATGAGTATTGCAATTTAGATCCCCCTTTACTGCCCTTTAAAAGGGGAGAGTTTGTATTACTAATTTGTAGAGGGGAGAGGGTGAAAGCTTTATCAGCAGTAGAATCATGCAAGCGATCGCCCAATGTGGTATCTACAGAACTAACAAGGGTTAAAAATAGGGCGTGGAGATGTCTACCTGTGAGAAATTGTGGTGTAATGGGCGATTGAGGTAGCAAATTCAACACTAAACTATGAGGCATACTTTCTCTTTTTGGTTGTAGACTGAGTGCTTCTTGACTCTACAGTAAACTCTGGAATTTCCTGGAGTTCAGCTTCACTCAAACTATACTGTTCACAAACTAAACTTAAGCGATTTCCTGGAGTTTTCACAGCGTTAACCGAATGGGTTAAATCACCTTGAAAATAAACTAAAGTATTGATTTGGGGCTTAATTTGCCCAAGTTGGCGTTTGTGCGATCGCAATACCAGTTCTCCTCCTTCCATATCTGCTGGTAGTCGCACATAAAGGACGCTGACAACCGCAGGTGGTTCAATGGTTTTGCTATAGGAACGTAAAGAGCGATCGATATGCGGATCAACGCGGGAGCCTTCCTTTAGCTGTAAAGGATTGAGATAAAAAGCATTACAACTTGGCTGGAGAGCCAAATCTAGGTAAGGCTTGAAGTAGGGAAACTGCTGTTCTATCTTTGCTAATCCAGAACGCTGGAACACTACAGAAAATCCTTTGGTGGCGACAAAATCGCGGTTGAGGTTGTTGATAGCAAAGTAAGGACAAGCTTGGATTTCTCCCCACAAGTTGTTTAGGTAGTCGCTGGGGAAGGCGTTGGTTTGTTGTTGATAGTGTTTCACTGGGGAATGTGAGAAAAATATACTTATAAATCAATGTTCTACAAATTCTCGCACCATTGGTGCGAGAATTTAATTACTTATCACACAATAAAAACCTCATCATCTGGGAGATGTAGCTGTTTAAACTTCATTGCCATTGTTAAAATTCCTGACAATCCTGCTAAAAACTCATATTGTTTTTCAGCATCATCGCAAACAACATTTATGGGATAGGAAATAATTCCTTGTTTACGTAATTGGAAAAGAGCAGCAGCATTAGCTATGGGGCAAATAATTACTCCTGGTAACAAGTGTTTTGACAATGCCTGTAATTCAGGCGTTGGTCGTACTGCTTCTCCAATACTGCGGACAACTTCACAGTTTTTAAACGCTGTTAACTTATTTAGCTCTGTATTAACAAACTCTTGTCGACTACCAATATAACGCATTCTAAAGCTCAGTTTATAGGTTTCGGTAGCACGACTTTTTATTTCGATAAAGTCACCATTTTGAGCAAATTCGTAATAACGCAATAGATGAAAAGGTTCTAGCTGTGTTTCTTCAGATTCATCTGTAACTAAATTATGTGGGTCACGAATTGGCAAATTTTCAAAGAGACTATAACGAAAGCTAAATAATGGTGCATAGGCTGTACTAAAAACTTCAGCAAATTCTTTTAGTTCAACCAGTACATCATTTTTTTTAAATACATCGTCGTAAGCTTCTAAAGTTGTGAGTCCAGCTTTGAAATCATCCCATTCTTCAGGGGATTTTACCTTGATATAGGTTTTGACGAAAGCCCGACCACCTTTGATATATTTCCAATCTTTTTTTAAGTTTTCTAGAGACACTTTAGCTATGTTTTCAGCACCTCGTAAAACTTTCATTCTGTGGCGATAGTCTTCCCAAGTGCGTTTACCTTCCAAAACCGATTTTAAAGTCTCAAAAAGTTTTGGAATTAATTCTGCACCTGCTAGATTCTCAAAAACTTCTTCCAGTTCTAACAAAGGACGTGCGATTTCTAGAGATGCTTCTGAGCGCCAGTAAGCTGTTAAAAAAGGCTTATCTAAACAAGGAAGTCTATCAAGTACCTCTTTTAGGGTTGTACGTCCCCCACTAGTTTCAAGAGAAGTTAAGCCTTCTTTCCAAGCATCAGCAGGTAAGTAAGCAATGGCTTCTGAATCAATGTTAGTTTCCGATTTACCTAAAACACGCCCTACTCTACCTATTCTCTGCCAAAATGCGGCGCGATCGCGTGCTGAAAAAATCAACCAATCTAAATTTTGCCGTTTCGGTTCAGGATGTCTTTCAAAGTTAAATCCTACATCTACAGTGCTAGTAGCCAAAATGATTTGACACTGCATAGCCCTTTGTCTATCTTTTTTGGGTGCAGGGCCAGTTATACGCCCGATGTAATCACCAATTCCTTGCTGTCGCAGTAAATCTGATAGACGATTAATATTATCAAGAGAGTCAAGAATTACAGCACCATTTTCATTAGGTTTTTCTCGAAAACGTTGGACAATTTCTGCTGCTAACTCTGCTAACCACTCTTCCTTACTATCTGGTTTTGCTCTTAATTCCAGATTAACTGCTGTTTGTGACGGTAAAAGATTAGTATTACTTGCTTCTCCATGAATTCTTGCTATCTTAACACCAGCCTGTTTTAAATTCTGCAACGCTAATTCACAAGCTGGTTCTGGTGTAGCTGTCAGCAATACTACTTTGCGTCCGTCCTGAAAAAAGCGGAAAACTTGAGAATAAGCGAGATAAAACAACATTCCTACTAGCTGTTTAGCATCGTAGAGGTGAAATTCATCAAAAATGACTGTCGAAAATTTGGTGTAAAAACCACTAGCAATATTACCTCTATCTAGCCGATTATATGCAAAGTAAGTTGCATAATAGAAAATATCAGGATTTGTTACCAATAGAATTGGTCTATTTGCCCCAACATCACCAAAAACGGTAGCAGGATTCTGCAAAACACTATATAGTTTTTTTCCTGAACGCCTGCCAACTTTATCGTCAGGCCAGCTTTTAATATCTTTCGCGGAAGCTGCTTTGACTACATGAGGTAAGTTAGCATCACTAACAAACTTTTTTGCTGCTTCTGTTTGCTGTTCAATTAAAGCATTAGTTGGAGCAATGTAAACAGCACTTTTATTTGGCTGATGTTTTAATACTGTTAGTCCTGCATTGGTTTTACCTGTACCAGTTGGTGCTAAATCAAGGATAATATCTGCATCCTTAGATTGTTCAAATACATCAACTTGATGTTGCAGCGCATTCCCCATAAAAGAGAGTTCATGTGGCAAAGATGCACAAGCTGAAATACTGCGCGGTTCTAATCTGATAACTAATCTTTGATTACTCATTGTTACTTTCTCTACCGCAAAAATGTAACCCTGCTGGTATAACCATTTCCCCAACTTGCCAAGCAGTACCCCGAAAACGAAGATTTTTAATGATGGGTGCAGGAGGAATAGAAATTAAATCGAACGCTAAAGCCTCTATTTGCTGTGGTAAATCAGCAGCATTTAGATAATATTGACTTTGATATTCACCTTCTGGTAGTAAAGTCACAGGAAATTCATTAAGCACATTCACCTTGACTTTACTCATGAACTTACCAAGGCGAATATAATTTGGTAATTGATTATTTCCAAATACCAAAGTTTGAAATTTGTTTCTGCGTTCAATCATCCGCAGTCTTCCGGTTTGCGGAAAGTTACTTGGTCTAAATGAACTTGGTTTTTTCCCTTGGCGTTGTAATGGTAAATCTTCCCGCGCCGTAGCAACACGATTATTAGTCATCGCATACCAGTAAGAATCAGAAAGAGCATTGAAACGTTCAAATCTGAATGTAACTCTACCTACTGGTGAAGCTGGTAATATATAAAAATCTTGTGCGATTGGTTGTAAATCTTCTTTGTAGGTTGGTCGTCCGGTAGCCTTACCTTGGAGGCGATAGGGGGAATTTACTTTACCTAAAGCATAAGTAAGAGCATAATTCCCAATTACCCCCTCGGTGTAATAGGTATCAGACAACTCCCTAGAGGCAAAAAAGACTGGTTCAAGACAGTATAATTCAACAAGTTTTGCCTGCTGAAAAGGAATTGTTGACATAATCTAAATCTCTACTTCAACTGGTGTATTCTTGCCTTTCGCCTTAGCCTTTTTCTTTTCAGGCGCAACCTGACGGAAGGATTCATAGGATTGCGTTAAACGCTTGAGAAAATTATCACGTTCTGCTTCTGACCAATTAGTTTCTACATCAGTCAGTAAATTTGCTAATTCTTCTTCAGATAGCTGCACAGAAACCCCTCTCTTATTTTTCCAATTAGCAATTACTTGTTTACTTGCTGTAATTAATTGTTTAATATTCAAAGGGTGTTCTAAAGGCTTACCTAATACATCATAAGTAGCTTGTACAAGTTCCAGAGAACTAGGAAGTTCGGTAATACTACCAAATACACCTAATATTTGGTTTTCCATGCGTCCAACACGACTGGAAACCGCACCATAACGACTTGTGAACAGAATATTACCGATGATATACTGGAGTTCATCAGCAGTTACATCTTTTAGGGTGACGACATCCAGAAAATGCACGCCTGGTTTGATGTATTCGCTGGTATTTAAAGCTGTTGAGGCGTTACCTTTTTCATCGCGCATTGTACCAGTTTCGTAGATGGCGTTTATGGTGCGATCGCCTACAACATCACTAGCAGGTAAAATACTAAAAGCATCTTCAGTCCAAATCCGGCTTTTTTGAGCGCCACCCCCACCAGCAGCGAAGCCGTAGAGGAAACAATCTACACACATTTCACAAGGTGCATTAGTATTTAAAGCACAAAGAGAGCCATCTTTAGGGTTGGGATATAAAAGCTCATGCGCTCTTAAATGTTCTCGTCCGTAGCGTCTTTCTGGTGCTACTTGTTTACGCTTAGTCATTACCAAGCGTTGAATTATAGTTTTTTGATTTTCACCCTCTAAACCAGCTTGGACAAATTCGCTACACATTGGTTCGCCTGAACCTTCTGTGCGAAAGATAGTTTCAGAATGGGTTGTTCTTAAAACAACTAAAGTGATAAAACGTCCTTTGGGGAAGTTCTCATAACTTGTTGCTAGAACTGAGGAAAGTTTTGAAATAGACATGATAAACTCCTAATTATTTAAACAGTTGTAGTTGTTTCGACAGAATCATCTTCAGATTGACTTTTAAGTTGTTTACGTGCTTCCTCAAGGAAGAATAAATAAGCAGCTTCTAAAGTTTTTTGGTCAGATAAAAACTTTTCAGGACGTGCTGAATAAACCTCCTCATATAGTTTTCGTAATAGCTCGTAATAACGCTTGACCTGTTCATATTTTGTTGCACCTACGCCATGCTCACGGATACGGTCTAAGCGAGTATGATATTGCTGTACTAAAGCGGCAAAAATTACATCTAATCCCAAATAAGACTTTTGAGAACGAATAGCAGCAATAAAAGCTGTAAACGGTTCTGCTTGAGCAGTTCGTTTAAAAGAACTTCCCCAAATTTTTCCCTCTGCTGCAACTTGAGCAGCTTCTTTAAGATATTTAGTTAAGAGTAAGTTTTCATCAGGCATAAAGCTCTCCAGTAAAATATTTAACGGCTCACAAATCCGACTCCAAATAACACTCAAGTTTGGTTCGTCTTGTTCTCGCAGAGTCCAACGTAACAAGACATAATAAAGTTCAATTGGTCTGACACAAGCACGAGCCAAATCATACAAACAATCATCAGCTTTCTGAATACTTGCAACAGATGTTGCTAGTTTGCCAATGCAACGTAGTCGCTCAAGAATTTTTTCTGCATCTTGGCGTTGCTGATATTGTCCATTTCCTAATAAAGTTTGCAGTGCAGAAGGAATTCCCTCTATTCGCCCGTAAACATCATTAGATAACTCCACCTCTAGATTGCTACTCAAGGTAAAAGGAAAGCCAATATCTAAAGACAAAGAAATTTCTAAAGCAAGCCTCAGTGATTTTAGTAAAGCTAAAGAATTATTAACATCTCCCCAAAGTAAAGGAATAATAACAGATGTGTGAACAAAATCAGGACGCTTTGGCAATGCTAAACCAACTACTTTGTTAGCTTTAAATTCAAGCTGGTTATCTCTATACAATTTCAATTCATCAATAGTGACAGTACCACCTTCAGCATTTGTCGCTGCAAGTTGTTTTAAAAGTCCACGCCAAATTCTCAACAGTTCTGGAGCAGAACCTTTAGGCAATGCTAAGTGCAAATAAAGCGGGTCTTGTTTTTTAACAGCAGGAAAGTTTGCCCCAACTGCCATTAATTGGTAAGCTAAAGCTGCAATTGAATCTGCTTGTCTTTTCGGTTCAGCACTGATACCACCCGGTAAGCGGTTAGAAAAAGCTTGTACTTTTGTACCAGGAGGCATATTATCTGAAATTAGCTCATCTATATCAGTGGAAGTAGAACCTAAAGAGCATCTTTGTCTGGGATTTGCTTCTACATAAGCATTTAAATCATCGGCTCCATTTAGCCGAATAGCAAAAGGTAAATTTACCATTCTGCTAACGGCTGCAATCATTTCTTCAGATACTTCTGTTTCTTCAGATATTTGTGTACTTTCCTTTCTTAATTGGAAAGATTCTTGTAGAGCTTCTTTAATACCCTCAATTCCTTTAACAGCAGCCTTAGCAGCAAATAAAGGTCGCCCATATTGACCATTAAACGGCTCAATTGCAGTACGCTGAAGTTCGGATATACCTGTATGATGAGCGATTTTATCCCAAACTTCTTTAGGGCTTAATCCGGCTTCTCTATAACTGAGGTAAGCTGCCTTTAAACCTTCAGATATACCAAAATCTTCTGCATTGCTAACAGGTAATAACTGAAGTTCAGCCGCTTTTATTAGTGCATCTGCACCAGCCGCTTCACCCCACTTAGTTATATCTTTAGCAATCTTGTCTGATTTATAACCAGCTTTTTTCCTTTCTAAAAGAGCCTCAACATTTACCAAAACTTCCTCAATATTTTGTTGGATGGCTTGATAAGTAACTTTAATACCATCTTTAGTAGCTCTTACAAGTCTTTCGATATTATTCCCAAAAACTTGGTCAATTTTACTTTGCCAAACAGCAGCTATTTCTTTTGTAAAATCTACGTTTGATAATGCTTCCCCTTCAAAAAGTTCGCCATCAGGGAAAATTGCTAAAGGATTTAAGCCATACTTTTGCAAAACCTCTTCACAAGCACCCAGCAACAGGGCTGTAATATAGCCTTTGTCTTCAGAAATGCTAATTCTAAAAAGGTTACAGCTTCGCCCAAAAGCAACCGTTAATTCTTTTTCCAGTTTGCAAAAACGTTGTGCATCTGGAATTCCTAAATCAAATAAGTCCGCAGCTGTAAGCATCGCCGCCCAACGTTCAATATTTGGGTCTTCTGGTAAAAATCTTGCTCCATCGCTGACGTTATGACCTGAATGGCGCTCAATTAGCTTTCTGACTAACTCCAAATCATCTTCTGAGACAACAAAGCTAAGTACACAAGCCTTTTCAAGTTGTTCTCGTAAAAATTCTTGATTTCTAGCCAGAGTTTTAACATTGCGTCCTTGGGTATCTAATTTATTCAGGTCATGAACAGCCGTTGCAGCTAGTAGCAAAGGTCTTTTATCTTCTGGAACTTCTGCTATTCGGCTGACTGTCAAAATGAACTGACACGCAGAATCGAGGTGTTCTGCAAGGGTTGTACCCGTTCTCACACCAGTTTGATGACGATGTGCATGGTTTTCGTAAAGCTGGGGGCGAATTTCACTGAAATAAATCTCCTCCAAGGTTTTGGGAGGAGCATTTAAAAGCCGATTGCGCTTAATCATATTGAAAGATATAGATTTAATACCAAACTCACTCTCACCAAGTCGTCAACAATCACCATAGTCTGTCTTAATTTGTTGCGCCACTAGTATGAGTTTTTATTGAATGAATTTTCAAGCCCTATTTTCAGGTGGGCGAATTCTAACTCTATCTAATTCAGCAGTTACAATTGCACCAGAGAATAATTCGTTTCCGTAAAGCTGAAGTACCCGCAAACAAACTATTGATCGCTCTTTGGTTGAGAGATTAACTAAGCGCAAGATACCACAGTGAGGATTTCCCCGCAGAATTGCTAATTCTCCAAAATCTTTATCAAGGGTGACTAAAATCCTACCTTCACGATAGGCGGTTGCTAAAATTTTCTCGTCACCTGGATCTTTTGGCCAATCTCCAGACCAAACAACATCATACCCAGCCGTTTGGAAATCGGTACGCACCTTAGCATTAATGCAAGTATCTAGTAGTATTTTCACCTTGGGAACTGTATCAATAAAGGTTCAATTCGTTCATGACCAACTAACCTTCGTGCATAAACTAAACAGGCTTGTACATCTTCCCGTTCTAACCAGGGATAAGCTTCTAGCAAAGTTTCAATAGTATCTCCTACTGCTAACATTCCTAAAATATGTTCAACAGCTAGACGACGACCTCGAATAATTGGTTTACCGCCAAAGATTTGGGGGTTAAATGTGATTCTTTCTAGTAATGTTTGTTCGTTCATGGTTTATACGATGACCTCTAATACAAGGTTTACCGAAATAAATATTGGAGTCAAGGGAAATTCTGGACAGCAAATGATCATCGGTCATGGTCGTTGACCTCACTAGCTGCTTTTTCAGGAAATGGCAGTAGTACTAACTACCCCCGATAGGTGAGAAATACGAATAGCATTGTGTTTTTTGGTATTGAAATTATTGATTAACTTGGTATACATATAAAATAACTTTAAATACCATTCATGTCAATAGTGTAATTACAAATAAGCAATGCCGAGAAAAAAAGAAACGATTACACTGTCAATCCCTCCAGGAACTAAGGAACAACTAGAAGCGATCGCTCGCCGCCTGAATATCACTTGGGGCAAAGAACCCAGTATTTCGGGGTTAATAGTGGCGATCGCCCAACAATCCGTAGAGCTTGGAAAACTCTTCACGCTTGACTCTAACCAAGTTAATGCTTTACAGAAAGCGATAAAAGCCCTGAGTGATGCAGGTCAGATAGGGGAAGCTCAAACTATACTTACACTTTTGCTGGAACGAGGAAATTTAGATGTAGCAATCCGCCAATCTTTACTTAAGCAAGCAAGTAAACTCGTACAAGCATGGCGAAGTCAAATAGATGAATATAGGCAAAATCAACAGCCTTTTTACCTGCTTTATGAAAATTCCCAAGGGCAAGAACTACAGTACACAGTACGTTACGCAGAACCACGCTTCTTTGATAAACGCTTTTATTTAATGATTTGGTGTGAAGAAACAGAGGATGTAGAAAATTTGATTCCTGATTTGCCAGAACTTTGGCACAACCGCAATTTAATCTTTGATAAGATCCGCTCAATCCTACCTGCAAGCGGCGAATGGCGAGAAGGATTAGACGATATAAAAGTATACTTACACTTTCGAGGTTGGATGCTAAAGTCTTATCAACGTAGGGAAGATGACTTAGAAGACGAAATGATTGGGGATGTGCGTCAAGTGGTGCGGCGAGTTGTCAACGAGTTTTGGCTGATTCGAGAAGTTGCACGTTACTGGGAAGATTGCGTAATTGTATCACCAGAGAGTCTGCGCGATCGCCTAAAACAAAAACTCTCCACCCTCTGCCAGTTGTACAATATCGAAACTAAGAGTTGAATTTTAGTAGCCCTGTCAACTTATTTTTTAAACGAAAATTCAGGAGTTATACGGATATAATTGAGTACGGAAGTTATTAAAATAATCTATTAATACTAAATTGTTCATCATCTGGACTATAGCAACCTACTGGAGTGACGAAATATTAGCATAAAATTAAAGTCTTGCCAATAATAAACTCTGTAATAGATGGCTTATTTACTAGCAAGATTTTTTCTATCTTTTCCATCTCCCTTGCTTTTAATAATCTTGATTTAGGCTGCTATATCCCAAATGTATTTCCACTTACTGACATAAAGTTCGTCCATTTTCACATATGGAGTAAGTAGTACGGACAAGATATCGGCTAGTACCTGCATCTTAGCAAGATGCTCTCCCTTCTAGTTCTCAAAATAGATGCGATTTATCTATCTGCTGACCACTATATAGCTAATGTGCGTTTTTCAAGGGTTGGCTTTTAATAAAAGGAACAAACTATGTCCCACCGGGAAGTTATTTCAAATAATCTAGTAAATGAATTTCAAACTTGTACTCAGCTGCAATATAATGGCAAATTAAATATTAAGAGTTCAAAGGGCAACAAATGGACTTTTTACTATCGGCTGGGACGCATAGTTTGGGCAACAGGTGGAACTCATCCCTTCCGACGCTGGCGTAGACAGATGGCTCAAAATTGTCCCCAGATTGATGTTGATAAGTTGCAGTTGCATTTGCAAGACCTATCAATCGATTACTGGGATTATCGCCTTTTAGAAATCTTGTATAAAAAACAGAAAATTCATCGGGAACAGATTAATACTATTGTCGATAACACGATAGCAGAACTATTATTTGATGTAGCTATGCAAGAAAATTTTGCTTCTATAAGTTGCAATCGCAGCCAAGAAGTTATCTTAGAAGCACCAATGAGCTTTACAAGTACAGAAATGTCTGTAAAGCTGATGCAAGACTCCTGGAAAATTTGGTCAGAAGCTGGTTTAGCAAATTTTTCTCCTGACTTGGCACCATTTCTGTGGCGAGCAGAAATACTCCAGCAGGTGATAAATCCATCTGTATACAAAAACTTTGTCAATTTAATCAACGGCAAATTTACTCTACAAGATTTAGCCGTGAAAATGAACCAGGGTGTATTGCCACTTACCTGTTCGTTGCTTCCTTATATCCTTAAAGGAATCATTGTATTGGTGGAAGCACCTGACTTACCTTTTGCAGTTAATGAAGTCAACAATAACTCTACTACCACACAAGCAAAGAAGCGGATTGCTCCACTCGTGGCTTGCGTCGATGATAGCCCTCAGGTATGTAAAATGCTAGAGGATATTATCACTTCCAATGGATTGAGGTTTGTCAAGATTCAAGATGCTGTACAAGCTTTACCAATTCTCATTCAGGATAAACCAGACTTGATTTTCTTAGATTTAATTATGCCAGTTACCAGTGGTTACGAAATTTGCACTCAGATGCGACGAATATCTACCTTTGCCAACACACCAATAATTATATTAACGGGCAATGATGGTTTTTTAGATAGAGTTCGTGCGAAGGTAGTCGGTTCTACAGATTTTCTCACTAAACCCGTAGTGCCTGATAAGGTGATGGCTATAATACGTAAATATTTACCTACACTGAGTGTACCCATCGACAAGAATAAATCTAATTTAGAAATTTTTAATAAGAGGGAATTAGAGGCTAAATAAGTAAGTAGGCGAGAAAAATTAAATGTATATAAAGATATATAAATTTGAATTAGAGGAGCCACTGCCTTACGCGGGTTCCCCGCGTTAAAGCAAGTGGCGTTGTGTTATGCCGTAGGCTAACGCACCTTGAATTGTTTACGCTCACTTAGGAATAAGATTTAAATAATATACAATTTATGTCCCTGGCTTAACCTCACCCTCAATCCCTCTCCTTATAAAGGAGAGGGAAGCTAGAGACAGGATGAAGTTTTCCATTTTATTTAATCTACGTTCCTTACTTATTTATAAATAAAATATTAAGTGTAGGGTGTGTTAGCACAGAAAGTATGATATAATTGCAAGCTTTTGTGCCGTACTCTCGTCTAACACACCCTACAAGACTACTAAGATTTTTTCAAACACAATTTCCAATTCCTATATTAAGTTATGTTTAGTACGTATTTTCTCTGAGGTTGATAGGTAAAGATTGAATCAGAATTAGATAAATACAAATTTTTGTATTTATACTAGTCCTGTTTGAGTTGTGAAATAGTGGTTAAGGCAAAGGGGCTAGTCTCTAGTCCCTTCCATGTCTTTGTTGAAGAAACATTTAGGATTTGTATGTCTAATTTTATTTATATTCTGAGAAAGATTTAACGAGTAATTGCCATGAATACTGTTTTAGTTGTTGAAGATGGCTTAACCGATATGGAAATAATCAGCCGTTACTTGCAACAGGCAGGCTATTCTGTGATGAGCGCCAGAAGCAGTGAAGAGGCTCAAGACAAAATAGAGAAAAATAAGCCAGACCTAATATTACTCGACGTAATTTTACCGGGTAAAAGTGGCTTTGAAATTTGCCGAGAGCTGAAAAGCAATCCCAACACTAGCAAAATACCTGTGGTTTTTTGCTCTACCAAAAATACTGATGTAGATAAAATTTGGGGTAATATGTTGGGCGCTGATGGCTATCTATCAAAACCGATTGAACGAGAGGAATTAATAGTAATATTGAACCGATTGATTAATAAGTAATAATGCAATAAATAAACGGTCAAGAAGAGTCAATGCTTCTAAATTAAATAATAATTACAAATAGTAGCTAAAGATAAATCATCAAGGATAAAAGATTAATAACTTTGGAAACCAAGGAAAAGTTTTTAAGTTTTAATTTGGGAGTAATGGACACAGGCGTAATTTCGTTACAACACATTACAGAAGTTTTGCAAGTATCATTACCAGAAATATGTGGCGTTCCTGAGATGCCCAATAGCGTCTTGGGTATTTATAACTGGCGGGGTGAAATGCTTTGGTTGGTAGATTTAGAGGCAATGTTAGGTTATCCTCCAATTTCGCAAGGAGCAAATTTACTTTCAATAATGATGGGGATTGTTCTGGAAAACAAAGGTAAGCATTTGGGACTATTGGTGCGACAGCTTATAGATATTGAATGGCTGGATACCAAGCAAATGAAGCCCCCCACTAGTGAATTATTTTATCCTGAAAGCTCACCTTTCTTACAGGGATACTTCATTAATGATTCAGACCAGATGATTTTTAATTTGGATGCCATAACGATTATCCAAGCTCCTATGTGGCGGATTCACAATTGAAACTTTAGTAATGCGTGATTAGGCATAGTATTGGGAAAATTACTAATCCTTAATGATCAAAGACTATTTCTTATCTGCCGAATCTCAAATTATTAGCAATCACAAGTTTAGAGGTGCATAAAATGACATTTTTTTATAAAAATAGCGAAGAAAATGAAAATATAATCTCGGAAGTACAAAATATTAATGGTGACGCGAATATAGCAAATATTGCCAGTCATGAAATATCTTTATTAAATGCGATCGCTCAGGAATTTAAAAGTTGGCGCCGACAGTTGCAAGATATCACAACTCATATGCGCCAAGCTCCAGAACTTGATACACTACTCAAAATCACTGTAGCGCAAATTAGAGAAAAGATTAGCTGCGATCGCGCCTTGATTTATCAGTTTACTTCTCTGGAATCAGGTAATGTTTTAGCAGAATCCAGAGGACTAGGTTGGACACCGACTTTAGGTGAAAATATTTCCGGAATTATTTTTGGCTTATATAGCAATCAAGACTATGTAGAACCTGTAGTTATTGACGATATCAATAAGATACAACTTACTCCTTATCAAAAGCAGCTGCTAGATAAATTTCAAATTAAATCTAGTTTGAGTTTACCGATTCTAGTGGAAGGTAAAATATGGGGATTATTAGCAGTAAATAATTGTTTTTCAGTGCGGCAGTGGCAAGAAGTAGAAATTAGTCTCCTATCTCAAATTACAACAGAACTCACATACAGATTACAGAGCTTTGAATTTCACAAAGAACTACAAAATCAAACACAGGCAAAGAAATCAGTAACTAAAGTTATCGAAAAAATTCTCCAGGTATCAAATCTTGATAAGATTTTCCAAACAACTACTCAAGAAGTACGGCAATTACTAAAATGCGATCGCGTAGCTGTTTATCGCTTCAAACCTGACTGGAGTGGCGAGTTTATAACAGAGACAGTAGGTAATGGTTGGATAAAAATGGTCGGACCTGATTTTAAAATGGTCTGGGAAGATAGCCACTTACAAGACACTCAAGGAGGACGTTATGCCAAGGGTGAAAGCTTTGTGGTTAAGGACATTTATCAAATGGGTCATGCCCAATGCCACATTGATATTTTAGAGCAGTTTGAAATGAAAGCTTACATGATTGCGCCTATATTCATTGGAGAGAAATTATGGGGGTTGCTGGCAGCTTATCAAAATTCTGGGCCGCGTGATTGGCAACCTTGGGAAGAAACCTTTTTGACTCAGATTGGCTTGCAATTTGGTGTGGCCATATCACAAAAAGAATATGTCGAGCAAGTGCAGACGAAATCTGATCAACTAGCTCAGATAGTTGAACAAGAGAAAGTTTTCACTAAGATAGTTAACCGCATCCGCCAATCTTTAGATGTAGAAAGCGTCTTCAAAACAACCACTCAAGAAGTGCGTCAATCACTAAAATGCGATCGCGTCTGTGTCTATCACTTTAACCCTGACTGGGGTGGTGAATTTGTGTCTGAGTCTGTGGGTAATAGTTGGACAAAACTGGTAGGCCCTGATATTAAAACCGTTTTAGACGATACCTACTTGCAAGAAACTAAGGGAGGTAGGTATGTCAGAGGTGAAAACTTTGTTGTTAATGACATTTATCAAATAGGGCTTACTCCCTGCCACATTGAGATTTTAGAGCAGTTTGAAGCCAAAGCTTACATAATTGTTCCTATATTCTTCGGGGATAAATTGTGGGGCTTGCTGGCAGCGTATCAAAATTCTTACCCTCGTGAATGGCAAACCTGGGAAGTGAACTTTTTGGTTCAGACTAGCTTGCAATTTAGCCTAGCTAAATCACAGATAGATTATTTGGAATTAGTTCGGGTGAAATCTGAGAAACTAGCTCAGATAGCGGAACAAGAGAAAGCTCTTACCAAGATCAGTAACCGCATCCGGCAATCTTTAGATGTAGAAGAAATCTTCAAAATAAGCACTCAAGAAGTAAGGCAATTATTGCGATGCGATCGCGTTGCAGTCTATCGTTTTAATCCCGACTGGAGTGGTGAATTTGTGTCTGAATCAGTAGCTCAGGGTTGGGTAAAAGTGGTAAGACCCGATATCAAAACTGTCTGGGAAGATACCCACTTACAAGAAACTCAGGGAGGTCGATATGCCCAAGGTGAAAACTTTGTTGTAAATGACATTTATCAGGTAGGTCATTCTACTTGCCATATTGAAATTTTAGAGCAATTTGAAGTCAAAGCTTATGTAATTGTTCCTGTATTTGCTGGGGAACAATTGTGGGGATTGCTAGGAGCTTATCAAAATTCGGGAACTCGTGATTGGGAAGAATCGCAAGTCACCTTATTAGCACGTATTGGTAGCCAGTTAGGGTTGGGATTACAACAGACAGAATATTTGCAAAAAGTAGAAGCGCAGTCAGCAAAATTAGCAGAAGCAGCAGCACGGGAAAAGGCAGCCAAGGAATTATTACAACAACGGTCTATTCAACTCTTAATAGCCCTTCAACCTGCCCTTAGTGGCGACTTAACGGTACGCGCACCGGTTACAGAAGACGAGCTAGGCACGATCGCCGATGTCTATAATAATACCCTGCAAGCACTGCGACAAATCGTTATTCAGGTACAGGGGGCTGCTCAAAAAGTTGCCCAAACTTCTACCAATAGCGACGCTTCACTGGCGGGATTGACCAATCTGGCGCAACAACAATCTGAGGAAATTAGCGCAGCTTTAGGCGAAATTCAACTGATGGTGGACTCTACTCAAGCTGTTGTGGCAAATGCTGAGTTGGTGCAACTAGCAGTGCAACAAGCCAATCAAACTGTAGAGTCTGGCGATACTGCGATGAACCTGACTGTCAAAGCAATCCAAGCAATTCGTGAAACCGTTGCTCAAACCAGCAAAAAGATTAAACGCCTCAGTGAATCCTCGCAAAAAATCTCTAAAGTGGTGAATTTGATTGGTAATTTTGCCACACAGACAAACGTATTGGCTTTGAATGCAGCGATTGAAGCCACGCGTGCAGGTGAATATGGCAAAGGCTTTGCAGTTGTAGCTGATGAAGTCCGTTCTTTATCTCGCCAGTCAGCAGCAGCCAGCATCGAAATAGAAAAATTAGTTCAGGAGATTCAAGCAGAAACCGGGGAAGTTGCAGTAGCGATGGAAACTGGCATTCAACAGGTGGTAGAAGGTACAAATCTTGTCAATGACACTCGTCAAAACTTAAATGCGATCGTTTCTGCAACTGCCGAAATTAGTCAACTAATCGAGCGAATTACCGCAGCGACTCAAAAACAAATGACGCAATCTGTAACAGTAACTAAATCAATGCAAGATGTAGCAGGAATTGCTAACAAAACTTTTGCTGAATCTCAAGAAATTGCTACTGTGTTTCAAGATTTATCAGGAATGGCAAAAGATTTATTAACAACTGCTGGTAAGTTTAAAGTGAACTAAGAAGGGAGTAGGGAGTAGGAATTACGCCTGATGTGAATTAAAAAATCCCATTTTTCCATAAGGGTTTCCAGGCTTAGACAAAACCATCATTTTGGAATCATTAACGAAACTGAAAGGTTTTTAACTCTCAATTCACATTATACGTAAATTTCAATCTTCCCCACTCCCCATTCCCCACTTATGATCACAGATAACGTAATTCGCGAACAAGGATACATCTACTTTCTGGCGGAAGCCCCAGAATTAGTCCAAATTATTGAACAAGAACTATTTAGCTTATCGGAAGGTTATAGCATTGCTAAAGTTCACAACTTAATGCGGGCTACTCATACACTTAAAGGTGGATCTGCTAATGTTGGGCTAGAAGTAATTAAGATGATAGCCCATTTTTTAGAAGATGTATTTAAGGCTCTATATAATCCAAAAGTGGTAGTTGATGCCGAATTACAAACGCTTTTGTTACAAGCTTATGACTGTCTGAGGATAGCATTAAATACCGAGCTAATAGGCAGTACTGTTAATGATGAAGAACTGATGCATCGAGCAACTTCAGTGTTTGCACAGTTGCAAGGAAAACTGGGTAATGCTTTTGGTGCTGAGTCTGATATTCCCACTTCTGAAGAATTAGGATTTGATATTGTGCAGTCCGTTTTTGAAGTGGGTGTAGAACAACGTCTAAACACTATTGCTGACACTGTTAACAATCCACCAAATAGTGACGAATTTATTGAGTTTTTACACTCTCAAGCTGAGGTGTTTTTCGGCTTGGCAGAATCTCTAAATTTACCTGGATTGGGAGAAATTGCCCAAACAATTCTGTCAGCGCTGCAAGCAAATCCCACCCAGGTGCAGCAAATTGCAGAAATTGCCCTTGCAGATTTGCAACAAGCACAAAAATTAGTATTAGAAGGCGATCGCACATCTGGGGGAGAAAGTTCTCCAGCTTTGCGAAAACTCACGACAGTTGCAAATAATGAGTTATCTGGAGAATTAAAAAATAATTCATCTGCTGGCACATTTATCATCAATGAAGAACAATTTTACCAGTTTATCACTACATCTGATAATACTAAAAATGAATCGGTAAAGCCAACAACTGCCCAGTTTTATTTAAAAGTAATTCGCTACATTTTTGGCTGGTTTAATCACCAGATGGAAATACCAGAGCCAGAGATCAGCTTGACTTTACTGATTCCCAGATTAGAAAAAACAAGTATACTTAATTATATCGAAAACTGGCTGAAAAACTTTCTTGATTTTGTTCAAGATGAAGGCGATAGTCAAAGTCTTTGTATTTATCGGCGTGGGATTATCTTAATTATCCTATTTGCAGTTGCAAAATTTCAATATTCTGTTAACCCATCTGACAGCTACCTGTTAGTAATTAAAATCTTACAGAAGCAAATTCATACATTAGCACAAGAATATAAAAATTATCTTCCTGTTACTGGCAAAGAGAAAAATTGGCTTGATAGTCCCAAGTTACAAACACTGTTAGTTTTTAAAAAAATATCTAAATCGGTATCTCCTCAAGCAACTGATAACTTACTAGAAGCAATATGGGGAGAAGAACTTAGCGAAAACCTTGCAGCTGAAGTCGTGACGATCCAGACTGCTGATTCTTCAGAAAAGCTTAATTCATTAACTGTCATTGAGCCAGTAGTTTCTGAAACAGCTATTGAAGTCATGCCTGATTTAGCTACACAAATTAACAAAGAAATAGAAGAAAAATCACAGTATGTTCAAACTAAAAATTTACGTCAACCTTCATTTATTCGAGTAGATACAGAGAGACTGCAACACCTCAATTATCTAGCGGGAGAATTGCTGATTTACCAAAACCGACGTAGTTTGCGAGATGAACAAGTCAAAGAAATAATTGAGCAATTAGTACAGCAACTCATTAGACACCAAACAACTTTAAATGAATTACGTGATTTACCATTACAAGTACAAAATATTAGCTCACAACAAACGCAAGATTTTGCAGTGAAATTTGACTCTCTAGAAATGGATATATATACAGAATTCCATATGACATTGCATGAAGCAATAGAAGAGACCCTGCAACTACAAGAAACCACAGAGTCTCTTGACTTGCTTCTGATGCAAGCTACTCAAATTAGTGACAAACAAGAGAATTTAACTCTTAATATTATAGATAGCTTAGTAGAAGCACGAATGTCACCTTTGGGCAATATTCTAAATCGCTTCCCCCATATGGTAAATAAGTTGGGGAATGTTTATGCCAAACTTGTAGAGTTGAAACTTACTGGTACTGCGGTACTAGTGGATAAAGCGATCGCTGAAAAGCTCTACGATCCCTTATTACACTTAGTGCGTAATGCTTTTGACCACGGGATTGAAACTCCGCAAGTTCGCCGAGAGTTTGGTAAACCAGAACAAGGTTTAATCGAAATCTGCGCCTATCATCAGGGTAGCCAAACTGTTATCGAAGTTCGGGATAATGGTCAGGGATTGAATTTAGACAGAATTCGCAGAAAAGCTGATGAATTTTGTCTCATAGAAACTAAAGAAAAAACTAGCAGTTCTACTTCTAATCTGGCTGATCATGAACTTTTAGATTTGATATTTTCGCCTGGATTTTCTACTGCTAGCAAAGTGAGCGAAATTTCTGGACGCGGTATGGGTTTAGATATTGTGCGTACTCAGATGCACGCACTTAACGGCTCAGTTTCAGTACAATCCTTCCCCAACCAAGGAACAATATTCATACTCAAAATTCCTTTTTCTATGACTACAGAAGAATTAATGCTAGTTCAAGCCAAAGGTGTTGTTTATGCCCTTCTTTTGGATAGTATCGAAAAAATATTGATTCCCTCTGAGCAACAGATTAAAGAAATTGAAGGCAAAAAAGTCTTGCATTGGAAGACAGAGAATGATGAGACTATGGTCAGCCTCCGTCAACTTTCAAAGTTGATTGATTATAATGGTTCATTCTTTAATAGTGCTACTGCATACAAGACATCAAATACTCACGATCCAAGCATAGGGAAAAATCCGGTGCTTTTGCTCCGACGAAATCAGGGAAAGGTTGCTTTAGAAGTTGATCAAATAATTGGTGAACAAGAACTGGTAATTAGACCTTTAGGAAATGCGATCGCACCGCCAAAATACATTTATGGTTGTAGTAGTTTAGCTAATGGTAATCTCATCTTAGTGATTGATGCTTCATTGCTGGTGGATTCTAGCGATATTCAACAAACAACACTTGATATCAGTCCGCTACCAATAGCTTCTTCGTCAAATAAAAAAGCTTTGCCGATATCAGGACACAATTTTTCATCTACACCATTACTTACTGCATCTACTTGCACAACAACTATAGAAACCCAGCCCAGTTATTCTCAAGAACGAGATAATAAATCACCAAAAGTTATTTTAGTAGTAGATGACGCAATTAGTCTCCGGCAAACTATCTCTCTGACTCTGCAAAAATTTGGTTATCAAGTAATACAAGCTCAAAATGGTATAGAAGCTCTAGAAAAGTTGCAGTTACATCCAGAAATACAAGTTGTCATCTCCGATTTAGAGATGCCACGAATGAATGGTTTTGAGTTGTTGAGCAATTTCCGGCAATATCCAAATTTAGCAAAAATACCTGTACTGATTCTCACTTCTCGCAGCGCTGAAAAACATCGCCAGCTTGCCCAAGAATTGGGTGCAAAGGCTTACTTGACCAAGCCTTATTTAGAGCATGAGTTTCTTTCTCTAATTCAGGGGTTAATTAACGGTAATACCAATGATTCTAAGTATTTACTCATGGTGACAAATCATTGAGAATTCGTAATTACGAATTACGAATTACTAGGTAGATTATTTGGATCTACACCTAGAGAACGTAAATACTGCGCTAATTGTTCAGCCCGCGATCGCTCCTGTTGTGCCTGTTCTCCATCTGTCAAATAGCGGTTTCCTTGCTGATCATACCAACATAAAAACTCCTGTTGTATCCCGCCAATTACAGCTTGGTGTCGCCCAATACCTAACCCTACCTGTGGCATCAAATAGGGTTCACCTATTTGTAGTTGGTAGTTTCCATCTATCAACTTATATACTTCAAAGGGTTGATGTTGGTCCCGTCGCCAAAACTCCGGGTTATAAATTACGTAGTAGAATACACCGAGTTTTCTATATATATCTAGCTTTTCGTCGTATTCACCTCCTGGGGTGTGGGATACCATTTCTAATGTGAATATTGGAACTATCCCATTTTCTTCCCAAACCGCGTAACTTTTGCGTGATTTACCACCCTTTTTCCGTTCTACTCCCACACTCAAAAAAGCATCTGGCACTACAGGTACTCTGGGATTTACTCCTGTGGTGTGATACACTCCCATATCTACTCCGAAGTACCAATCCATGCGATTTGCCCAAATAGAGTTGAGTAGGAAAAGTAAAATGTTGGGCAAAAAGTTTTGGTCTTCGTTATCCACTGGCGTATCGTCTGAACAGGGAAGTTCATCAGTAGTTGGTAACGCATTTTTGAGATCAGGTGAGAGCATAACCGTTGTCTCGCTGGCGTTTGATGCCTTTATTATAAGTGAGTGACAAAAAGTTTAGCGTTTGGGTGGAGCTTCACCAAACTTAATCAAAAGCGCGATCGCAATACTAACAAGCAAAATTAACGTCATACTCAAAGCTGAACCAAATCCCCAATTTTGGGTTGCTCCCAGAAACTGGTTATAAACTAACCGTGCCGCCGTCATACTAGAAGCACCACCAAGTAATTCTGGATCGACAAAATCCCCCAAGCCTGTGATGAATACAAGCATGGAAGCAGCCGCAATTCCCGGTAAAATTTGCGGTACGGTTACTTGCCAAAAAGTTTCCACCGGATTTGCACCTAAATCAGCCGCCGCTTCTAGCAACCGCTTATCTAGCTTTTCGAGAGAAGCATATAAAATCAAAACCATATAGGGTAATAAGCTGTAAGTCATGCCAATAAATACAGCTTGACTCTGGTTAAGTAATTCCAAAGTAGGCAAGCCTAAATTGCTGAGTAAACTGTTTAATAAACCAGTCGGACGAAGAATTGTAATCCAAGCATAGGAACGAAGTAACGAGGAAGTCCACAAAGGCAATATGAAGCCTAATAGCAGCAAATTCCGCCAACGCTGCGGTGCTATCTGAGCAATCCAATAGGCAACGGGAAAGCCCATAATTAAACAAATGATTGTGGTGCCAAACGCAAAAAATAGCGATCGCACGATTACTTGCAAATAAAGGGGGTCAAATATTCGGATGTAGTTTTTGAATCCGTTGGGATTAACTAAATCTCCCGGTTGGATGTCTGCAACTAAACTCAACTCAAAAATTATCAAACTTGGCAGCACCAACAAAAGTAATAACCAAATCCCAGATGGTGCAAGTAATACCAAAGGTTGGAGCCAATTTCCTCGCAGACGATGTAATGCTTCCATTTTAGAATTATCATTTTTTTGAAAATTCATCACTTATAACTCTGTCAATTTTAGATTTTTAATTTTAAACTTTGGATTGAATTAAAAATCTAAAATCCAAAATCCAAAATTTAGTTAGCTGCTAGTTAATTGAGTCCAATAGCGATCGTAAACCTCTTCAAATTTTCCTACAGGACTAACACGTTCACAATTTGCTAAAACCGACTCTGAGGGAAAGAAATTAGCGTTGTTCTGTATTCTTTTTGGCAATTGCTCGAATCCAGCGCTATTAGGTGTAGAAATACTCAGGCGTTGACTAATTTGGGCTGCTAATTCTGGTTGCAGAATCATGTTAATCCAAGCATAGGCTCCAGCCTGATTGGGGGCTGTTTTGGGAATAACAATAGTATCTGTCCATAATGAAGAACCACTGCGAGGAATCACATATTTTAGTTTAGGGTTTTCTTGAGAGATTTTCACCGCATCTGCTGAATAACACATTGCCAATAGTAAATCTCCTGCCAGAATTTGATTTTGCCAAGCGTCGGTGTCAAAACGTGCGATCGCAGGTTTTAGCAGCTTCAACTTTTCATAAGCTTGTTTGATTTGTTCTTCATTTTTTGAGTTGTAAGAATAACCTAGCATCCGTAACGTTGCACCCATTACTTCTCGAACATCATTCAGCAAGGTCATCTGCTGATTAAGTTGCTCTTTGTTTTGCCAAAGGTAATCCCAGTCTTGTGGTGCATCTTTGAGTTTTTCGGAATTGTAAACTAAACCTGTTGTCCCCCAGTTAAAAGGGATACTATATCGGTTATTGAGGTCATAACTAGGATTCTGAAACCGGGGGAATAAATTCTCTAACCCGATTAAGCGATCGTGATTTATTTCTGTTAACAAACCTTTGTTGACCATCTTCTGCACCATATAATCGGATGGGTAGATGATGCTGTAAGTGCCACCGCCTCCAGCTTGCAACTTAGCCAGCATGACATCATTGGAATCATATACATCCGCTAGCACTTTCATGCCGGTTTGGGTGCTAAAAGTTTTCAGTAATTGGTTGTCAGTATATTGCGTCCAGGTAAAAATATAAAGTTGGTCACGTTGACCATTCGGATTAGAATTAGCACGTACTTCAGCCAGCCTCCAGCCACAACCAGCTAAAGATAAGCTAGAAAGCGCTGCCACCTCTTTTAAAAATTGGCGTCTGCTAGTCATAAGAAAATCCTCAATACGGCTGGAAACCACTTGACTTTCTTACGTGGAGGAAAGCCGAACGGTAGTTTTAACTGCCGTGCTTCTCCATGAAGAATATGCTTTGAATAAACAATCATTTGAAAGTGCATTTTGTGTTAATCGTTTACCAGTGTCTAAACTGTGTAAGCTAATTGTTTTTCTGCTTGGAGCTTTTTTTGTTAACCACAAAAGTTGAGACAGGAAATATTAACGTCAGCCAGTTGCAAATACGCAACTCCCATTGCCACCTGGCTTTAGTCGATGGTGGTAATTTTTGTTTGTTTACAAGTCTATTTTTGCGATTCTGTCGGCAAGGGGTATTACGAAATCGCCTAGCATGTCGCATATTACCGCGAACCAACAAATGGTCTTTTACCCAATCAACGGCATGAGTTTGAATATTGAGATATGTATGCATCTTCGATTTAACCGTGAACCCTTCGCGCTTGCTGCCAGGGTCAACACCTACTGCTATTGGCTGAGTGTTTCTATTGCTTGGTTCTTTATTTAGTCGAACACAAAATACTCCTTTTTTGAAGAATGGTGTAGCTTTACCTGATTTAATCCAACGCTTTGCTCTACTAGGTGTCGTTGGCATCAGAGGACAGTTATTTTTGTCAACTACTGGTACAAACATTTACGATGAATCCTATTGCTAGGTGTGTATATCCCATCGCTACTGATTGCCTAAGAGGTTAAAAACTTGGGAAGCATTCTTAACGTTTTGTGGGCTACCACGCCCAGGCAATTCAGTTTAGGCTTTAAGCCTGTAAGCTAGACACTTTTTTAATCTTGTATCGAAAAGGTGGTTAGTCTTTCTCTTACAAGCCCTGTCTCTTTAGAGCAGGGTTTGTGACTTAGATTACGGGATACCTCGTAGCCACTGGTGTGATTTTTTGGGGTAAATGTGTCATTGTTCACACTTACTATCAAAATGTTACATCATATACAACATTTTTCCTGGCACAACGGTTAGTGAAAATGATCGCCTGGTTAGACAGTATCCCTTATTTGATCAAACTCCCTCAAGGAGATCCCGGCATGGAAGGAGTTTTTCATCATAGGGGTATCAGTGGGACATTAACAATTCAAAATTCAAAATTCAAAATTCAAAATTAAAGACATTTTCAGACGGGGATTTTAACCCCGACTGAAACTGGTACTACCTATAGAGGTAGGGGTCTTAAACCCTTTGATTTACAAGAAACCAGAAGTCTTTACAGATGAAGTTATGTATATTTTGACTATATGGCTTAAACTAGTAAGTCTATCATCATATTTTTTATAGCTTCAATAGGCTGTTATGCTCTTCCCAAGAAAGCCAAACAAGTTTGTAGAGAATTGCGGTACAAAGTAGTTAAATATGTTGTTAAACATTTGTAAACTATTAGCAGCCGAGTAGCCGCGTGTCACATCTTGTTAAGGAATTATCATGAGACAACTTGTTATTGCTGAACGCGTATGCCTCATTGGTCATATCGTGTCAAAAGCCTTTGGACTGGCAGGGATGCTACTGGTCATACCTAATGCCGAAAGAATTTTCAACTTATCGCAGGTTGGAGAAAATGCCATCCAGTTAAGTATGGCAGGTGGGGGTGTAGTTGATATCATTTTGGGGACAATAGCTGTCTCTATTTATGCCTACCGGACGTTGGGATTGGGAACTTGGCTAGCATTTATGCTGCCGGCTGTGTTTATCTCTTTGGGGAGTGAACTACTGGGAACCAGTACGGGTTTTCCATTTGGTGATTATAGCTACTTGAGTGGCTTAGGTTATAAGATTGCGGGGCTAGTTCCTTTCACAATTCCTTTATCTTGGTTTTATGTTGGGCTGTCGTCTTACTTAATTGCGAGAACTGGTTTGAAAGTGGCTCAAAAACCCAGTTGGGGACGCCATATTGCTGCTATAGCCGTTGGTGCTTTGCTCTTCACTTGCTGGGATTTTGCCCTTGAACCAGCGATGAGTCAATCTTCTCTGCCCTTTTGGTATTGGGAACAACCAGGAGCTTTCTTTGGGACACCTTACCAGAACTATGCAGGTTGGTTTGGCACTAGCGCCCTGTTTATGAGTGTGGCAGGATTATTGTGGAGAAATACCTCGATTAAATTAGAGCGATCGCAACTCAATCTACCCTTAGTCGTATATTTAACTAACTTTATCTTCGCAGCCGCACTAAGCTTGGCGGCTGGGTTCTCCATCCCTGTGTTGCTCGGCTTATTGCTAGGTGTGACTCCTGCCGTGGCGCTGTGGTTAAGCAGTTCAGCCACACCCACTCAAGTTGCTGTTGAACCAGCAAGCAAGGAAGTCTCAGTGGCAAAGGTTGAAGTTGCCTTGAAATAAGCTTATTTAGGGAGTGGGGAGTAGGGGGAGATGAGGGGGATAAGGGAGACAAGGGAGAAATAAGCAATGCCCAATGCCCAATGACAAATGACCAATGACAAATGACCAATGACAAATGACCAATGACAAATGACAAATGACCAATGACAAATGACCAATGACAAATGACCAATGACAAATGACTAATGACAACGCTTTGATAGTAGAAAGCGCCATCTCCCTTTTATTGCTACTTATCCAAGTACCAGCAACGGCGATTCTGTTTTCACGTCTGCTAAAGGGGCCAAGACGCCTTCCCCCAATAGAACCGCAACAGCCAACGCTGGAACTTTTGGGTAAGGTTAGTGTCGTCGTTCCCACATTGAACGAGGCGCTTCGCATTAGTCCTCTGTTAGCTGGTTTAAGTCAGCAAAGCTACGAAGTTCGGGAAATAATTGTTGTAGACAGTAAGTCTGGTGATGGCACCCCTGACTTGGTAAAAGCGATACAGCAGAAAGATCCGCGCTTTCGCCTGATGACAGATGATCCCTTACCCTCTGGTTGGGTGGGGCGTCCTTGGGCGTTGCATAACGGTTTTCTATATAGCTCTGAAGCGAGTCAGTGGTTTCTCGGACTGGATGCTGATATCCAACCACATCCTGGTTTGGTTGCTGCTTTGGTGAAGACGGCCGAAGCACAAGGTTATGATCTCGTTTCCCTTTCACCCCAGTTCATCCTCAAATATCCTGGCGAGTGCTGGCTACAACCGGCTTTGTTAATGACTCTGCTTTACCGATTTGACCCCGCCGGGATCAATACAGAGCAGCCAGAACGGGTGATGGCAAATGGGCAGTGTTTTTTGTGTCGTCGCTCCGTTTTAGCTGCTGTGGGTGGTTATACCAGTGCGAGTGGTTCTTTTTGTGATGATGTCACTTTGGCACGAAATATTGCTATTCAAGGGTATAAGGTGGGCTTTTTAGATGGCGCAAAGGTGCTGAAGGTTCGGATGTATGAAGGGGCGATGGAGACGTGGAAGGAATGGGGGCGGAGTCTCGATCTCAAAGATGCAACTTCTCGTTCTCAGTTGTGGGGAGATTTATGGCTACTTACATCTGTTCAGGGTCTACCCCTTTTTATTGTCCTAACTTTTTTGTTGATTTCTCCTCCACTCGCTTACTTGCTACAGACGCGATTAATCGCGTCTCTACCCACTCCCCCACTTCTTCTCCTGGGATTGAATTTATTCTTGCTGGTGATTCGCTTTGCTATGCTAATAGCGATCGCACCTTCCTACGATCGCACAACCGCCAAAGGTAGTTGGTTATTCTGGCTTTCCCCTTTGGCTGATCCATTAGCTGTGCTGCGAATTTTCTTATCTGCGTTCCGCACCCCGCGTGAGTGGCGGGGACGCAAGTATAGTGAGGAGTGAGGAGTTAAAAATTCATAACTCATAACTCATAACTCCTTACTCATAACTCCTTACTCCTCTTCACTTCCTATTTGATCCCCGCGTTCCAGTTCCCAAAGAATTTGATTTCCTTCACGACGCACCCGTGACACTATCCAGTTTCGCCAGCGCCATTGATCTCCCCGACTGGTAACAGCGCTGGCGTGGACATCCATCAAGTCGGCTAACTCAGAACTGGTAATTAAGTAGCCTTTTTCAGATATTTCGTCAGCGATACGCAGAGTTTCGACCAAGCTGCGGAGTTGCGAAACCCTAATTTCTGACGGTTTTTCATCGGTTGCGATCGCATTAGGCCCAGTTGATGGTTCCATAACAGTTATTTCTGGTGCAGAAGTATTGACTTGTTGGGTATTTTGGTTAATTATTCTAGAGTTTTTTTGATCATCAGCTACTTTTGCTACATTTAGTTCGCCAGAATCAGGTAAAGAGTTGTAAAAATCTGTGGGAGATAATTGTTGTAGGGAAGGGGTTTTGCCACTGGCATAGGTGCGAGCGATCGCATCACAACGTTCGTTACCTATGTTACCAGAATGTCCCCTGACGTGTTGCCATTTTACCTGTTGGGTATTAAGTTCATCAAGAGTTTCCAAAAGGTCTTGGTTTTGGACGGGTTTACCATCTGACTTTTTCCAGCCTTTCTTTTTCCAGCCTTTCACCCATTTGGTAACGCAGTTAATCAGGTATTCGCTATCCGTATGAAGGGTGATGGCTTGGGCTTGTTGAGATGTTTGCAGGAATTGCAGGGCGGCGATCGCAGCTTGCATTTCCATTTTATTATTAGTGGTATGAGGGGATGCATTGCCAATTTCGTGGATTGAGCCATCGCTGAAATAGACGACGACACCCCAACCGCCAGGGCCAGGGTTCCCGGTGCAAGCACCATCAGTGTATATGCTTTGAATTGTCGGTTGGGTGGACATGGTTAGGGCATGGAAACGCAGAGGACGCTAAGGGAAGAGTTATTAGCGGCGAATTTTTTTAAACAATATCCAGGTTATTATAGTTTATCTCGCAGATTGCAGCACGGTAATTAAAAGTTGAAGTAATAAATATTCGGCAAGACTAAGTTGACTTTTCAGGTGTGTGATTCAGTTTGGTCAAAATTAAATAGTGTTGGTATGGTAGAGTCTGTCGGAAAAGTCGCTAAAGTCTCTTTCCCCAGCCGCGTAACGACTGATGATATCTCCTATGAGAATCTTTTGGTGCGACATATCATTTCTCCTTCAGATCAACTACATCGTCCTAGACAACGACAACGCCATCTCCAACGAGGCAACAGTCACAGGCAACATCAACAACATAGCCCCCATAATCGGCCGCATTACAGTAAAATGAAATATTAGAGAAGGTGCAATTGCCACCTTCAGTGCGATCGCTACTGACCCAGGAAACGATACCCTCACCTACATCTGGGACTTTGGGGATGGTACAAACTTAAGTTCCGGTCAAACAGCTCAGTGATTTTTACCAGCAAAATCCGCCGATGGATGCTTGTGCTGGACGCGATCGCAACATCTGATCATAAACTCTCAACTCCCAAGGCTGCAACCAGAATAAGACAAGCGATGTCTACGATGGTTACTGAGCTTGCCGTTCGCGCAGCGCGATGCCCTGAGCTTGCCGTACTCCTTTGGAGAAGCAAGCTACGCGCAGCGTCTCGTAGAGAAGGGTCTCGTAGAGAAGTACGCACTATGCGGGCGGCTAATCATCTGTTTGAGATGTTTGAGCATCTTCAACAGGACTGGCAATTGGGAAAGAAATAGGATTAATAGATGGGGTTAGTGAATCTAGCTGGGGTTGTTCGAGTGATGCTTCAATGTTTGAATCAGCAAAATAAGAGCCAAACATTTTATCATAGTTAGAAGCAACAGCTAAAAAAGCGCCACCCAAAATATAGATAGGTAATGGCAAATTAAATTCTTGCAACCAGTCAAACAGTTCTGCCAAGGCAAACAGCACGAAGAAGCAGGTAAGCCAAACCTTCATATTCTCATAACCTGGATTGAAACAACTCTATTACTAGCTTAAATAGCTTGCATGATAGTTGATGTAGTACATAATCACAACCCCGATAACCCCAAATAGATGCAGTCAGAATGATCGGGGCGATCGCACTTACCGTGATGCAGCAAGTCTCATTTGTGAATTTGAGAGCCTAACGCACACTGCTTGGAGTTAGCGGTGAGAGTTGTCACTAGAGCCAACCTTTGTTAGTAGAAGCGATCGCTAACTTAATAGTTGATTAAAGCCAACGACTCCCTCACGAGAGCCGTTGTCCGATCATGATAAACCTGCCTCTACCTGTTTACCGTTACTTGATATTGTCAGGTGTGATGGCTTGATATTGTAGAGTAGGAAGAATCCCTTGCTTGATATCTATCTTACGCGGGATGGCTTTTTGTGCAAAATAAAAATCAGCAACGCTCTGCTGTTGGGCAATGATCGCAGGTGTCAGTCTTCTCAATCTATAAGCACTACGGCGTACCACCTTTTCTACAATTGATACATCTAATTTCAGATCAGGAGCTAACTCGTTGGCAATTATGGTTGGGTTTTTTTCAGCAAATTCTCCTGCCGTCTCTGCTCCCTCTAAAAACACTCGCACCAATGCCGGATTTTGGGTGACAAATGAACGCCTGCCAAGATAAAATCCGCCTAGAGTGTTAATTCCGGCTGCATTTCTCAAAATCCGAATCGGAGTAGTATTAGTACTTTGCACAACAGCTAACAAGGGATCGCCACCCACCCAGGCATCAGCCTGGCCTTGAAGAAAGGCGTCGCGGGCTTGAGTTGGAGTCAAAGCAACGATTTGAATATCGCTAATTTTTAACCCTACCTCTTGCAAAGCTTTTGCTAGTAAATACTGTGCATTCGACCCTACCTGAAAAGCAATTTTCTTACCTTTAAGATCGGCTACTGTCTTAAAGGGAGAATTAGCTTTCACTACAATACCTTGGTTTGTCCCATCGCTGGGCGTGCGTCCAGCAATATAGACAAATTGAGGGGCGCCTGTGGTTGCGGCTTGGGAAAATATTGGAGGTGTCTCTCCGACATTACCGATATCCACCTTACCTGCATTTAGCGCTTCTATCAATTGTGGCCCTGCTGCAAATGGGCCAACCCAATTCACAGTTACACCCAATGCTTTGAAACGTGGTTCAACAATTTTTCTGGCTTTGACAATATCACCAGAACTTTGATAGGCCAAGTTAATTACTTTGGCGTTTGTTTGCGCTTGGGTGCTTTGCATAAGGCTACCCGCAAAAGGAGATAATAAAGCAACCAGTCCTAGTGCTGAATATTGGACAATACGCTTTAAAACTGTGCGGCGTTGTGGCTGAAATGGCTTATTCATCAGTTGTGATTGTCCTCGTAAGTTTTAGCTTTTAAGTTGTAAGTCTTACTTTCAAAAGCAAGTAAGATAATCAGAAGTTGTTTTCTCAACCTCCTAGAACACCAATTTAGTATTAAAACTCGAGATTGCACTAATTGAACAAATCTGTTTTTCGCTTTAGTAAATTGGTATTCTAGTTGGTTTGAAAAAAATTAGCGATCTTTTTAGCTATTTCTAAAACGATTCGCATTTATTAAAGAATCAAGTCTGGAGATTTGCAAAAAGTGGCTTTTCCTCAATTAGGCTTGTTTAGCATGAAGCATTTCAAGGGATTCGAGATTTGATATTGGAAAACTATTTCCTAATCCCCAGTCTTCATATCTGATTATTTTCTACTTTTCACTTATAAGTGTTGGTGGAGTAATAGCTGCATATTCTTTGGATGTAAGTAAAGCTTCTTGAACATCAATCTTTTTGGGTAATATTTTTTGCTGATAAAATAAATCTGCAACACTTTGTTGAGCTTTCATCAATTCTGGAGTAATTCCTTTAAGTCGATAATTAGCGCGTCCAGAAATTATTTCTTGAATGGGGAGATCAATTTTAAGTACCGGTGCTATTAGTTTGGCTACCTCTTTACGATTTGCTTCTGCCCATTGACCGTTTTTATCAATCTCTTCCAGGATAATCCGAAGTAATTCGGGATTTTCCTTAGCAAACTGACGTGTTCCTACATAATATCCACCTGGAGTACCAATATTTGTCGCATCTCTCAGCACACGCGCACCGTGGAGTTTTTCCACTAAAGCTAAGTGAGGATCACCAGTTACCCAAACTGGAATAGTGCCCTGAATAAATGCACCACGAGCTTCGACATTGGGCATACTCAAGACTTTAATATCACTGTATTTCAACCCGACTTCTTCTAAAGCTTTGATGATAAAATAGTGAGAAGCAGAACCTTTTTGAAAGACCACTTTTTGTCCTTTAATATCAGCTAAAGTCTTAATTTGAGAACCTTTAGGAACTGCGATCGCACTCCCTTTACCTGAAGTAGCAGTAATTCGTCTACCAGCAAGATAGACGATTCTCGCACCAGCAGCTTGAGCAAAAATGGGAGGAGTTTCTCCAACTGATCCAATATCAATTTTGTCCACATTCATCGCTTCCATTAGTTGCGGCCCTTGAGCAAATTGTGCCCACTCAACTTTCACACCCAAGGGTTCCAAACGTTTTTCTAAAACTCCTGTCACTCTAACTAAATCACCAGAGCTTTGATACCCAACTCGCAGCACTTTTGTTTTAAAAGTTATAGTCCTTGGCCCGGCTGGATCTGCTTTCGGATCAGCTCCTGTATTTGTATTAGATACAGTTGACGTACAGCTGATTAAAGTAGTAGACAAAGCTAGAAAACCAGGCATTACAAATAAGGCTAATTTACCGATTATTGTTGTCTGAGTTCTCACGAAATTATTAAACATTTTTGCACCCCAACTTTTGATTAACTACTGATAGAAAAACATCAGCTAACAACGTAAATCCTCCATTTTTTTAATTGATTACAATTATTTACTTATTAGATTTAATGGAATCAGGTGTGAATGCTGCATATTCTTCTGGAGTAAGTACTCCATCTTTGACATTAACCTTTTTTGGTAGAAGTCCTTGTGCATACCATAAATCAGCTATTTGTTGTTGTTTATTAACAACTTCATCAGTTATTGGTAGCAGACCATATACTGCTTTACTATGAATTGCTTTCAGAGTAGGTACATCAATACCAACATTACCTGTCTCAAGTTCTGCTAACTTATCAATATTTTTCTGTGACCAATCTTCGGCTTTGATAAACTCCTCTAGAAAAACTTTGAGAATCTCAGGATGCTCTTTGGCAAATTGACGTGAGGTGGTATAAAAGCCACCAAGATCCTGGAGTCCTTGCCCATCTATTAATACACGTCCAAGATTTTTTTGGACATTTCTAGTAATGTAAGGTTCCCAAATTACCCAAACATCAATTCCTCCTTGGCTAAAAGCCACATTTGCATCTTGAGGTGGCAGAAAAAGAGATTTTATATCACTCAGCTTTAGTCCCTCTTTTTGTAGCGCTTTTAGTAAAACATAGTGGGCAATAGAGGCTTTTTGAAAGGAAACTTTTTTGCCCTTAAAGTCAGCAACACTTTTAATTGGAGAGTTTTTTGGTACTAAAAAAGAAACTCCTTTACCATTAAATGGGGTCGTTGCAACATACACAAGAGGTGTGCCTGCGGCTTGAGCGAATATAGGTGGTGACTCAGCTGTGGCTGCGATATCAAGAGAACCAGCGTTTAACGCTTCTAAAGCTTGCGGTCCAGCAGCAAACTCTAGCCACTTTACAGTAAAATTCTTTGCTGCTAAACGCTTTTCTAGAGTTCCTTGGTTTCTCATCACTGCAAGAGAACCAAGCTTAGAATAAACAACTCGTAGCTCTTGCTTTTGTGCAATATTAGAAACTGTTTGACTTTGAGATTGTGTACTAATTGGGGCTGGTTCGTTTTGAGTAGTTTTAGTTTCTTGGCTGCAACCAAATATGGCCATTGGTATTGTGAGGAAGCAAGTAGCCATCAGTAAAGATATATGTTTACGATCAATTTTATATTTTGCTTCTATAGATTTAGTATTTAGGCTATATTCATATACCGATTTTGTCTTTTTTCTATTTGGTTGTAGCGGCTTCTTAATAGACAACTTGAGGCTATGCAAAGATTTGAAAAATGCCATAACATTTTTTCTATATTTAAATTTAAAAATTTTTGTCGCAGCGTTTTTAATGAGTGACAACAACAATCAATTTCAGTCTAGATTTTATCGGATTTATTTTTAAAATAAAGTATTCATCAACACTAGTTTAAAAAAATAATACATTGAGTTGCTTATATTTTTATAAGCATATAATGTGAAAATTAGACAAGTTTTATTAGGTTTTTATTTGTTTATATAAATAAAGATATCTATACCAATCCTATTCGATTTGTGAGAATTGCAGCCCAAGATCCCCGACTTCTCAAAGAAGTCGGGGATCTTGTTTTTCACGAATGATTCAGTATTCCTATAGCAGTCTGCTTTGATTTTTGTTCGCGCAGCGTGGCGTAGCTATAATTATTTGCGTAGACAGGGAGTAAGGAGGGGGCTTGCCGTGAGCGTAGCCGAATGGGAAGAAGCCTTTTCGGGGTGTACTGATTTTTTTAAAAAATCAAATACGAGTCCTATAGGAATCATATTTGATTTCTGAAAAAATCTCGGTAGTAATGTTGCAAAAAAATTGTAGGTTGGGTGGAGGCTTTGCGTAACCCAACATCCTGATAATCAGTTGGGTTGCGCTCCGCTCCACCCAACCTACGTCTAGGTCTAATTGCCTATTTTAGCCTAGAGGGTCCACTACGTGCATTTCAAAAATCAAATACGAGTCCTACATCCTATATGTCTTTAAAATGCAAACTTATTCGTGATCTGTGTCTAGGGTCAAGAGTCCAGAATAACTCTTGACTCTTGACTGCCTTAAGAAAATGTAGAATCTAAACACCTATGAGCTTAATTTTCTGAGCGATAAAGCCTAAAAGGGACGACTACCTGCAAGGCTAACCCGCTTCAATACTCGTCGCTCATTTGGATTGAATGCTTGACGGTAATGCAGGGTAGCTTGATTATCCCAGTAGACAATATCACCTACAGACCATTTATGTTGGTAGTAGAATCGGGGCTGATTCAAATGCTGACGCAACTGTTCAATCAGTTTAGATCCTTCTTCCGGCTCTAGCCCAACAATTTCCACTTCCGTAGCAATATCTAAATAAAGATGCTTTTTACCACTCTCTGGATGTGTCCTAACTAAAGGATGGGGAAAGATCGGACTTATTAAAGGAATACTCTTATCTAAACGATACAAAGAGCGGGGTGCATTCCGGTCTTGCAAAAATGGGTTGTAGGTAATTAACTGTAAATCTGTAATTCGTTCTTTGGTAGTTTCATCTAACGCCTCATAGGCCAAATTGGTATTTAACCAATAAGTATCTCCACCTTGAGATGGTATTTCCAAGGCATAAAGAAGCGAACCACTAGATGGGGTGGGAGTCCATTTGTGATCAGAATGGAAAGTGAGTTCTCCAGTACCGGTATAGCCACCATCGACGTTGGAAATCGGAATCACCACCGGAGTTTCTCCTGGTTTAGAAGCCAATACTGGAGTCTGATCAGATGGTACAAAGAGTGCGCCAAAGTATAACGAAAAGTTCAAAAGTTCTTGATCAGAAAGCTTTTGGTCTTTGAAGACCAAGATATGGCGATCGCGCAGAGCTTCTTTAAGTTGTAATATGACTTCAGGTGCGATCGGTTGACTGGCTTCAAGATCAGTAACTATGGCTCCCAAAGGGGCATCAATAGACCTAATTTGAACTTTTCTTAAAGTCGAGGTAGACATAACATTTTCCTGTGTTTTAGTTTGTTTCTTCTTGGGGATAACTACTTCTTCGCTAACACATCTGAGGGAGTAATTTTGGCGTACTCTTCAGGTGTCAAAAACCCGTCTCTAACATTCACCTTCTTGGGGATAAGTCCCAAGCTGTACCATTTGTCTGCAACTTCCTGTTGTTTGATGATGACTTTCTCGGTAATTGGTACCAGTCCATAGTCATATTTATCATGCATTATTTCTAGAGTCGGTGGATCTAGCTGAGTTACAGGAGCAAGCAGTTGTGCTACTTCTTTGGGATGATCCTTAGTCCAGATTTCTGTCTTTTGTAGCTCCTCTAGAAACACTTTGATCACGTCAGGATGAGCCTGATAAAACTGGCGTGAGGTTGAGTAAAAGTTGCCAGTATCTCGCAACTTACCACCATCTGCTAAAACACGAGCTATTTTATTTTGTACATTTCTGGTAACGAATGGCTCCCAAATATACCAAGCATCCACCTTGTTCTGACTGAAGGCCGCATTTGCATCTGCAGGTGCTAAAAAAACTGATTTGACATCGCTCAGTTTCAGCCCCGCATCTTCTAATGCCTTAACTAATAAGTAGTGACCGATGGAGGCTTTCTGGAAAGCCACTTTTTTGCCCTTCAAATCGGCAACACTTTTAATCGGAGAGTTTACAGGAACTAAAAGTGAAATAGCTTTCCCACTGGGATATGTAGTAGCTAAATAAACAATGGGCACTCCTGCTGATTGTGAAAATACAGGAGGTGATTCGGCTGTAGATGCGATATCCAATCCATTTGCATTCAGGGCTTCTAGCTGTTGTGGCCCAGCCGCAAACTCAGGCCACTGTACTTTAAAACCCAGAGGCTCTAATCGCTTTTCCAAGGAACCTTGCTTTTCTAAAACTGCTAGAGCTGCAAGTTGTTTGGAACGCACAATCCGCACTACTTGCTGCTTTTGAGTTGATTTCTCTGTAGTGCTAGATGAAGCTACCGATTCAGGTGAAGCTGCCGACTGCTGAGTGTTATTTTTGGGTTCACTACAACTCGATAAGGCTGTCGATAGCATTAAGCAGTAGCCCAGAGCAAACAACAAGGAACGACGTGTTGTTCTCTGGCTTTTCCTGAATTCAAACTTTCCTTTTAAAGCTGACATGGGTTGTTTTATTTATTCTCTTCTAGGTGGTTATAACAATTATGATTATATGATTAATTGCAATATAAAAACCAAAAAATCTTATCTACTAATTTATTTGAAAACGACAATAATTATTTTTTTGTAGTTTTCAAAACTTTACTTATTAAATTAGGAAATAGAGTGGGTATAACCCACCCTGCAACGACTCGATGAACTGAAAATTTAATAGTGAGGAGGGGAAAATTTAGGAAGTGGAGTGAGCCTTTCTCACTCCAATGTCCTGCTAGTGGAAGATTGAAATTTGTGAGTGAAACTCTGGCTTGTTCCTGTTCAATTTTGTTAGTGCTTCCAAGCGACTAGGATTGTAGCTTTGAGTTCTTCTGTAAAATGTCCAGACGGCTCAACTGCTAGTAGTGCTTCTTTGAGATCCTTTTCAAATGCTGGGGCGTTATCACCATAGAAAATTTTGAGAGAGAAGGCTGTAGTGTATAAGTAACCGAGATAGCTATCGACAGTCCAAGATTTTTCAAATGGCACTTCATAGACTTCTTGATGAGTAAAAGCCGAATTGCCAATTACGACTTCATGGGGAGGATCGACTGGCTTACGAATGCCTTGTCCTCTTTGTCCAGTCCGCCGCTCTTCACCTAACCATTTCTTCACTACTCCAACAGCAGCCTGTTTCCAAGGTAGATTGCTTTCCCAAGGGCTGTCACCAGTCTGAAGCAGTGCTAGTCCACCATCATCAGTGAGCAATTCATAAAGGCGTTCAAGTACTAGTTCGCGTTCCATCCAGTGGAAGGCTCTACCAATAGTGGCTAACTTAAATGTCCCTAAACTAGAGTCAATGAATTCTGCTCCTTGTTCTAACCAAGTAATATTATTTGCTCCGACTGCTGCTGCTTGCCGTTTAGCTTCGGCAATCATATCGGGATCGGGATCGATCGCCACAACTTCCTGAAATCTGGTTCGCAGAGCAATTGAAATTAATCCAGGGCCAGTACCCAAATCAAGGAGTCGTCCTTGACCATTGAGATTAAAGATTTCGGCTAGTTTATCGAATACAACAGGTGGGTATTTGGTTCTATATTGAGCGTAGGCCTCAGCAGCTCCCTCAAATAAACTTGGGTCGTAGGTAGGAAGTGTTTTTAGTTGAGTCATATCAATTTTGGATTTTGGATTTTGGACTTCGACTTCGCTCAGTCGAACGATTTTAGATTTTGGATTTACGAATGGAAGAGTGGGGGATGAGGAGGATGAGGGAGTAGAAGAGAATAATTAATAACTAATGCCCAATACTTCTCTTCTTAGGCTACGCCAACGACTTCTCTACGAGACGCTACGCGAACGCTACTTCTCTTCTTAGGCTGCGCCAACGACGCCGCTCAGTACAAGTCAGTACAAGTGCCCAATGCCCCATTCCCAATGTTTTAAGAATATTGTGTGATCACGGGTAGCTGATCGTTGAGTAACCAATCGCCGATCGCTCGCAATTTGTAGTCCACAGGATCATGGAGGGTAAAGGTTCGTAAATCCCGCCAGTAACGGTCAAATCCATATTTGGTTGCTGTGGCGCGGGTTCCGGTAACTTCAAAGATGCGGTTGGTAATATCTATACCTACACGGGTAGCTAATGCCTTCGCTGCGGAAACTGCGATCGCTACTTCTCCCCTTTCTTGATAAGTGAGTTCTGCATCCTTGTCCCATGCTGCTTGCACTTTTTCGGCGGCTTGGTCAGCTAGAGCGATCGCAGCTTGAATTTCAATCCAAAAGTCTCCGTAATGATGCAGAATATATGGGTCTTGAGTAGCACTATCTACCCCTGATGTAATCCACGGTTTAGTAGTAGTTTTAGTGTACTCACGAGCGGCGGCGAAAGCTCCTTTAGTAATTCCCAGATAAACGTTGGTTTTTGTTAGCTGGGCAATAATACCAAGAAAAGTTGAGAAGGCACTATCAGGAGGATTTGCTGGCCCCAAAATCTCATCTTTCTCTACTAGAACATTGTTAAATGTATAACTACCGCTATCAGTGCGACGTTGCCCGATGTTGTCCCAATCTTGATTGGAAATTAACCCTTCCCTCTCTTTGGGAATTATGAATATAAAAGGCAATTCTACGCCATCTTCTAAAGCAGAGAATACCCGGAAATCTGCAACGGAAATACCCGTACCAAAGCTTTTAACACCATTAACACGAAAATTTTCGCCTTCTGGGTTAATTTTCAGCCTAGTATCCCGCGTATTAATGGCATTTGCCCAAAATAAGTTCTTCTTAGCAGTTTCTCTATAATATTTTTCCTTTTGGGTTGGTGTGCCGGAAACGTGACCCAAAGCTGTCAAATTGAGATGATTACCATACAATTGACCAATTGAACCATCAGCTTTTGACAGTTTTCTGACGATTTTTAAGGCATCAATCCAAGTTGCGCCAATGCCACCATATTGCTTGGGTACAATCAGTGGTAGCAGTCCACTCTCACGCAGTTTATTAATTTCTTCTTCTGGAATTCCGGCTTGGGCATCCCTTTCAACTGCGGATTTAGCAAGTTCCTTGGATAGTGAAGTTGCTAGGTCAATGTAATCCTTTAGTTTTGTAATATCTAGCACCATAGTCAAATCATCCTTTTAGGAATTTCAAAGCAATAAATTATCCAAATAAACGTTATTTAAGAGAAATGTAGAGTGGGCAAGGCCCACCCTACAAGCGAACAGAGGAAATGGAACATGGAACGTTGCAAAGATGGGTATTGGGCATTGGATATGGGGCATAGTCATTCTTTCCCTACTCCCCATTCTCCATTCCCTATTTCCCAGCTAAATATTCGTTTGCGGCTTTCTCAACACCTGTACCTTTGAAGAAGTCTTGATTGAGACTGGTGTACAACTCCAAAGGATGGATTGAGAGGAAGTAGCGGAGGTCTTCTTCAGTAATGATTTCGTGTTCTGTCATTGAGTAGGCGTTGGCAGTAACGGCGGTGATATCAGGCACATCCCAGTGACCAGAATCTGAACCCAAGAAGGCTTTAACTCTGTCGCCAAAGGGATTAGCGGCACGATTAAAAGCTTGGGATACACGGGTATCGTCTGATTCTGTACCGAAGTAGAAATGATTCAAGAAGCGATCGCGCACATCTTCTGGTTTCTCAATTCCTGCTAGCTCAAATTCGTCGAGTTCGCCTGGATCTTCTGGAGCCAATAGTTGATGGTGGAATCCTAAACCGTCACCAATTTTATCTAAGCGTCCATCTACAAGTTCGCCACCGTAGCGGGTGTACAACTCTACAAGGGCTTCCTTATCGATAATCGCAGGATTGTTATTTGTCAACAAATGTTGTTTATTACGGGTTTCCCAATGCCAAATAATATCAGCGTATAGACTAGCGCCCCAAGCTGAACCACCTTCTAAGAAGGCAAACTTTAATTGTGGGAAGCGGCGGGTAACTCCCCCAAAGAACAGCGATTTACATAATGCTTCGGCTGCAAAGGCAAAGTGATTAATGTGATTATACTGGGCGTTGGTGACAGATCGCTGAGTTGTCCAACCTTGGCTAGAAGCGTGAGTTGTGGGTACAACTTTCAGTTCTACGCACTTAGCCCAGAATGGATCATAATCATACTGGCTATCTAAGCCAAAGTTATCAATCCAAACCACTTCGTTAGCCACTTCTTTGCCATACTTTTCAAAGGCAGGAATTGGACGACGGACGTAACCAGGGATTTGAATTGCTTTGAGTCCGAGAACATTCACCGCATATTCCAACTCTTCAATCCCTTCTTCGGGAGTGTGCAGGGGAATGGCGGCAATGGGTGTTAAGCGATCGCTATAAGGGCGAAAAATGTCAGCATGGTAGGTGTTAACTGCTCGACAAACAGCCCGCCGCATTTCTTCGTTACCGATATTCGGAGCCATCGTTGCCAAGTTGGGGTACACAACGGCAAAGTCTGTACCTGCTTCTTGCAAGCGCTCATGCAGTAACTTGGGTAAGCTAATGGTAGCCAAATTCAAAGTATTTTTTGTGGGACGACCCCACCAGTTAGGGCGATTGGTGCGATAAGCAAAACGTTCTTCCCAACTTTGCTTGTACCACTTAAAGCGGGAAGCTCCTGGTAAATTCTCTTTGAAACGCTCAACAAGTGCAGTTCCACCAACTTGCTCTAAATAATCCAAGACTGCTGGTTCAAATTCCTGGGTATGTACATCGGTGTCAATGATCGGATAACCAAGTTTTTCCCGAATCTGAGCAGACCTGGTTTTTTGGGGGCGGTCTAAAGCGATCGTCATAATATTTTACCCTAAATTATTCAAAAGATTGGTATTTGGGTATGTAGTAAGCGCTTCAGCGCTTTTTTCAGCACTAAAGTGCTTACTACGAACAATAATCACTAAACTTTGTTAGCCAAAAATTCATCTGCGGTTTTCTCGACAGCCGTACCTTTGAAGAAGTCACGATTCAGGCTGGTGTACAACTCCAAGGGATGAATTGACAGGAAATATTGCAAATCTTCTTCGGTGATAATTTTGCGTTCTACCATTGAATACGTATTAGCTGCGATCGCAGTAATATCAGGTACGTCCCAATGACCAGAATCGGAACCCAAGAATGCTTTAACGCGATCGCCATAGGGATTAGCTTTGCGGTTAAAGGCTTGGGCTACACGGGTATCATCTGATTCTGTCCCGAAGTAGAAATGATTCAAGAAGCGATCGCGGATATCCTCTGGTTTCGTAACTCCTGCAACGGCGAATTCATCCAAATCACCTGGTTCTAGGGGAGATACTAAGTCGGCGTGGAAACCTAAAGCACTGCCTAGTTGATCCAACCGACCATGTACTAATTCACCACCATAGCGGGTATAGAATTCTAGCAGTTCTTCATAATTAACATTGCCAGGATTATTATTTTCCACCAAATGGTCTTTATTGCGGGTGTCCCAGTGCCAAATTAAATCGGTGTACAAACTAGCACCCCAAGCTGAACCTCCTTCTAAGAAAGCAAACTTGAGTGTGGGGAAGCGGTGAGTTACACCACCAAAAAATAAAGATTTACATAATGCTTCCGCAGCCGATGCAAAGTGACCAATATGGTTGTATTGGTAATTGCTAATGGAACGCCGATTGATCCAGCCCATACCGGAAGAGTGGGTGGTGGGTACAACTTTCAGTTCTACGCACTTCGCCCAGAAGGGATCGTAATCATATTTACTATCCAAGCCAAAGGTGTCAATCCAGATGGCTTCGTTGGCTACTTCTTCGCCATACTTCTCAAAGGCGGGAATCGGGCGGCGGATATGGCCGGGGATTTGAATGGCTTTGAGTCCCAACACTTTCACTGCATATTCCAACTCTTTGATCGCCTCTTCGGGCGTATTCATGGGGATGGAAGCAATGGGTGTTAAGCGATCGCTATAAGGGCGGAAAATCTCAGCGTGATAAGTATTAGCCGCACGACAAACAGCCCGCCGCATTTCTTCATTTCCAATGTGTGGCGCCAAAGTTGCCAAGTTGGGGTACACAACGGCAAAGTCTGTACCTGCTTCTTGTAAGCGCTCATGCAACAACTTTGGTAAGCTAACGGTAGCTAAATTTAAAGCGTCGTTAGTGGGACGAGTCCAAAAAGGAGGGCGGGCGGTGCGGTTAGCGCGGCGTTCATCCCAAGATTGCTTGAACCATTTAGAGCGAGATGCACCGGGTAAGTGTTCTTGGAAACGCTCTGCGATCGCAGTTCCAGCAACTTGCTCTAAATAGTCCAAGAATGCTGGGGGAAATTCTTGGGTATGTACATCGGTGTCAATGATCGGATAACCCAGTTTTTCCCGAATTTGAGCAGACTTAGTTTTTTGGGGACGGTCTAACGCAACAGTCATAGCATTTTACCTGGAATTTTCAAATGGATTGGTCAGGAGGGAAGCAGCAAGCCTCTGAGCATGGAAGTTGAGCCTTTGAGCATGGAAGTTGAGCCTTTGAGCATGGAAGTTGAGCCTTTGAGCATGGAAGTTGAGCCTTTGAGCATGGAAGTTGAGCCTTTGAGTATGGAAGTTGAGCCTCTGAGCATGGAAGTTGAGCCTCTGAGCATGGAAGTTGAGCCTCTGAGCATGGAAGTTGAGCCTCTGAGCATGGAAGTTGCACCTTTGAGCCTGAAAGTTGCGCTTTTGAAAGACTTGATTAGAAAAATCTGTTTCTCTTGCTCAGAAAAGTTACTAATTCCCGCCTTTTCTGCTCCCTCATCTCCCCACTCCCTATTTTCCAACAGCCCAATCAGTTAATTTAAAGTCGGACTTTGCTAAACCCTGCGAGACTAAAAATTTCTTTGTCCCCTCTAAAAGTTTCACACCTTCGGCTGGTAATGGTTCTTCTGATATCTGTTTGAGTGGTAACGATACTTTGATAATATCGATGGGATATTTAGTAATTTGGGCGTGATACTGATAATATTCTTCAGAATTAGCTTTTAAATCCTTGGTTGCTTCTGTGAGAATTGCATTAAATTTCTGCGGAAAATCAGGCTGTTTCGCCAGAAAGTTTTCGGTTGCTATAACTAATGATGTCCCTGACAAACCTTTATGATTCGCCGAAGAATCAAGCACTGGAAACCCTTGCGATTTCAGAAAAGGCCCCAGATCACTTGAAGCTGCATAAGCTGCGACATCGCCACGTTCTAAAGCTGCTTTTGCCTCAGTAGTCATCAAGTGGACAACTTTTACATCCTTGGCAATTTTAGCTTCAGCTAACAGACCCAACAGGTATCTGTGCATATAAGAGCCTTTTTGGGTAGCTATTGTCTGACCTTTCAGTTCAGCGAGCGATCGCGCGCCATTCTTTTTCGCCACTAACCACGCGGTTGTATTAAACTGAGTAATCCGCAGCAGTCGGGTTTCAACACCCCTAGCTCTCAAAACTATGGCTGGTGTATCGCCTAAAGAACCAACATCTAATTGACCTGCAACAAGAGCTTCATTTAGATCCGGCCCATTAGGAAATCGTGCAAAAGTAACGTCTTTAAATCCCGCTTTTTGCAACTCACGATCTAAAATTCCCTTTTTCTTTGCCCAACCAAGTGGACCTGTAGGTTCTGAACTACCTACATAACCTATTCGTAGGGTAGAAATGTTATTAGATGCAGCTACAACGCTAGCATTACTGGCTTTATTGGCATCAATGGATTGAGCTGATTTAGTTTCGCCTTGGCTACACGCTGTAGTCAGTAGCAGTAGGACACAAGCCACTGAGGTTGATAATCTTGAAGGAAGTTTATTTTTACTCATACAACCTGTTCCTACTGCGATCGACAGCATGACTATTTTCTCCGCATTACTATTTCATCTGCTTGAGAATTTGGAATGTTTGATCTGTTTTTGCTGTTGATGTACGTTTATGTCCCCAACCGAGGTTTTCACGGTAACTACCCAGTAGCCCGACTTCTGCCAATTCTGCCTCGTTGACTGAAGTCTTCATATCACTTTCTGGTGCAACATAAAGAGCATCAACTGGACAATACAATTCGCACATATAACAGGTTTGGCAGTCACTCTGTCGCGCAATGGTTGGCGGCGCATCTGGCACACGGTCAAACACGTTGGTCGGGCAAATGTTCACGCAGATATTACATTTTATGCACCGCGAATCGCTGACCAACTCAATCATACTAACGCTCCTATTTTAGATAAAGACTTTTCTGTACTCTGTAAAGGCTGACTCTTCACCCAGACTTGATCTAATCCGCCACTAATCAGGTGATGTTGCTGGTTAGCATCAAGTTCAGGATAATCTAAGTGTCTGTGCATACCACGAGTTTCTTTACGTTCAATCGCACTGCTATACATCCATCGCGCTGTGGCTACCATCGCCGCAGCTTCTCGCGCCCGGATTAGCTCTTTATCGGATCTTACCTGGCTACTGCGGAGTTCTTGCCAAAGATGATTTAGCCTACCCAAAGACTCGGTTAAGCCTTGTTCTGTACGGAAATAATTCTTTTCGTAGGGGAATACTTCAGCTTGAACTGCCTGAATCACTTCATCAGTTGCTAATGTTTGGGAGCGATCGCTCCCACTCTGTAATCCTACCTCTCCAACACCATGAAGGCGGCGTTGAGTTTTATTTTCTCCCAAACTGCGGGTATATTCAGCAGCCGATTTCCCCGACCAATAGCCAGAAGATATTGCCCAAGCTGCATTGTGACTACCACCACCAGTAAATCCGCCACAAATCAGTTCGCGTGTAGCCGCATCTCCAGCCGCATAAAGTCCCCGTACAGAACTGGCACAACTCTCATCTACAATCCGAATTCCCCCCGTACCGCGCACAGTTCCTTCTAGGCGCAGAGTCACAGGGAAACGTTGAGTAAATGGATCAATTCCTGCACGGTCAAAGGGTAAAAAGAAGTTGGGCTGTGCTAAACGCATAGATGGTCGCATCCATTCCGCCGCTTTGTCTATGATGGCGTAAACTGGCTGTTGCAGTAATGTCTCGGCAATTACTGAACGTCTATGAGAACTTGCCCCCGGAATCACAGTACCATCTTCGTAGGTGAAGGTTGCCCAATTATAGAACAGGGTTTTGGTAACTGAAGAAAAAGCGGGAGAGATGCCGTAAGCATTGGAAAATTCCATACCCGACATCTCGGCACCTGCTTCGGCTGCCATTAAATAACCATCCCCTGTCAGGACGTTGCATCCTAACGCTTTACTGAGAAATGCACAGCCACCTGTTGCGATAATTGTGGACTGCGATCGCACTACCCATTTCTCACCAGTCTGACGGTTCACACCTGATGCACCTGCAACGGCACCATCATCATCAACCAGTAATTCTAAGGCGGGGCTGTTGTCTAAAATTTTGACTCCTGCCCGTTGAATTTGTCGCCGCATCAGCCGCATATACTCCGGCCCTTGTAGCGATCGCCGATAGGGTTTACCTTCATCGTCGGTAGGAAAGGGATAACCCCACTCTGCTAACTGATTGACGTTTATATAAGTCTGATTCAGTACCCGATCCATCCAATTGCGATCGGATAAAAACCCACCCAACGATTCCCGACTCGCCTTTGCTGTTTCTCGTGCTTCTGGATCGGGTGGCACATACCACACACCATTACCAGATGCCGCAGCACAACCAGTTGTGCCACAATATCCTTTATCTACGAGAATTACTCTCGCTCCACTTGATGCAGCACTCCACGCCGCCCAAGTTCCAGCTGGCCCACCTCCAATCACAAGCACATCTGCTTCTAAGTCGAGTTCAAAATCGGTTGTTAACGTCTTCAGCATCTACAATTTCCCCCCATCGATAAAGTCTTAAGCATCAAGTCTTCACCCCATCAATGCTGCAAAATATTTATAAACCTGTTTGTCTATCTACTTGACGGCTTACTAGTTGCCTTAAATTGTGGCTCCTTAAGACAGGTTGCCACTAGATTGGCACTCGTCAACTACTTTATCTTGACCGATGAACCGTAGTTTGTAATATAACAAAGTCTTTCACAGTTTCCGACAAAAAGCAAGCATTTTAACAAACAAATTCAAACGTAAATTTATATGAATGGGGAGTGGGGAAACTATAGCGTTTCCTAATCACATAAGGTACATCAGAGCCAGCTTCTCGCTTGCCTATGGTGTACACATAAGTCATCCCCAAAAATCTTGAAAAACCTCACCCTGGTTATGCTACGCAAAAGCTGTCCCTCTCCTTAGTAAGGAGAGGGAAAGATTTACCCTTGGGTAAAGCAAGGGTGAGGTTTTAAAACCTAAACAGAGTACGAACCCAAGCAAATAAACTATCAGGATTGCTAGAATCAGAATTCGGTGCAGTAATCCAGATCAAACCCGGCGTAATCTCAATATTATCTCCGATTTTATATTGGTAGAATGCCTCAATGTGCAGAGAAGTATCTTTGTCCGCTTGTCCGGCACCTGCTCCCAAATCTACATTCTTGCTGAGACTGATCATTTTCGGCTCCATACCAACTAAAACCCCCCCTAGAGCACCTTTCTTAAAAAGATCGGGGAATGCCAGTCCTACCGCCCAATCCATGCCTTCGCCATCTCCGTGTCCCAAATAGCGGTGTGCTGCATAACTTACCCACGCATCGATTGCCAACTTGGGATTAACTTGATAGAACGTCTGTAGACCATAAAGATTGCCCAGAGTTCCCGCTCCGGCCACGGTGCTATTTATCAGGTTACTCCCGTCTGCTGGACCGAAGTTTGTTCCACTAAAACCTATGGTATTTGGTGGGCTATAGGTATTAACGTAAGTTGCCGCCACCCGAAAATTCCGATCAGAAGAGTAGTATATTAACTGTCCTAAAGCTAAATACCTACCTTTAAAGAAGCCATTATTAGCTGTCGGATTGTTACCGTTTGGTGCACTGTATGCTAATCCTAATTGAACCTGTTTGCCTAATCCCTGGAGTATGGCAATTCCGGCACCGCTATCTCCATAGTTATAGACCAAAGACCGCCGTGAAAATCGTGAAATCCCATTAGCACCAGTCGCAGAAGACGATTCAAAATATGGGTTAATCGGACCAGAAAGACCTATCTCACTAGCTCCATCAGACAGGGCATAAATGTTGACTTGGGTATTTGGATAAGGTAGAAACCGATAGCGGACACCACCGAGAGTAATAGTGTTAAGTGGAAAAGTAATACTGGCGTTATCAGCACTTCTCCCCTCATAAGTTCCGAATAATCCAGCTCTTGTTTGTCCCAATGATTGAATACTTCCACCTGCCAGCGTTATACCTAGTGAATCTTTACCGTTAAAACTGGTGTTTAACCGTAAAGAAGTTAAACCTTGAAGTGTGGGATTGTGAGGTACGGGTGTCTTGGTGACGACGTTATTGCCCGCCAGAACTGAGCCAAGAACAATCTGGGCTCGACCGACAAGTTGGGTTGTGGTCGAAAACTGAGTTGATTCTAACTTCGCACTTCGCACTTCTAAGGTATCTAAGCGTCCCCGAAGTTGAGCAAGTTCTGGAGAAAATTGTTCTTGTAGTTTTTTGATAGTATCCAAGTCTTCCCGTTTAACTAAATCTGTCGTTGAAGTTGCTATTAGTTCGTTGAGGCGATTTAAAGCTGCATTCAACCCAGCCGCAAATTCATAGCGCGTTAGGGGATGATTCCCTTTAAATGTGCCATCTGTATATCCTGTAATTACACCGTAGCGCTCAACTAAAGACTGTAATGCTTGAAATGCCCAATCTGTCGGCTTAACATCTGACAGTTGTGAGACAGATGTCACTTGCCCTGCTACATTATTTGTAGCTTTTTTATTAGTTGGCGGTGCAACTTCCAACAATTGCGATACAGGTGTTACTCGTTCGGTAAGATTATTTCTAGCCTTTTTAGCACTTAATGGTGCATTTGAATTTTCTACTGTTTGATTGATAACTGCTTCTGGAGCTTGATTCACTTCTATTTGGACAGTAGATGCATCAGTTTTAGGCAGTTCAGCTTTACTTTTTGCCGGAGAAAAAACTAGGATAATTAGAATATCTAGCAACGAAAACAGGAACATTACGCATCTATAATTCCAGCGAAAATTAGACATGACTCTTCAACTCCTCAACCTTAATGATGAATAAACTAGCTCTAATTTGGACAGATAAACCAGTGGGAATACTTGATGCAATGTCGCTGCTCAACCATTAGAGAATAACCTGAGCAAAGGTTTCACTAGGGAGAAAAGTAGCAATCTCCTATAGATATAGAAACCAGTACTAAGCAGTTGAATCTAGAATCCAAAAGCCGCAGTAAAACCACCTTTGAAATCCTGTTTTTATTGGTTATACTGCACAAACTTAATCAATGATTACTGACATTGACTAGAGCTTGATTTGGATTCGATTTATTATCTGCCAATCAACATTAGCTGAAAACGCTAATTTGCAATCAGCTAGATTTTGACAGCATCAATTGTCAGCTAAATACGATAAATCGATAGAATTACCGTATTTTGTGTAGAATTATCTTTGCATAGAGCTTGGTACAATGCAAGACCCAGTATTTTTTTATGAGGTGAAAATATGAAAATATGTCAAAATTATTGGGTAAGTCATACCAATTCTGTATGAAAATACGCTAAAGGATATTTAAGTACAAGAAAGAAAACGAACCGCATACTCCTACGTCCAAGCAAACTACGCGCAGCGTCTCCTTGGCGCAGTTTTACAAAGAAATGGTATCAATTCACCAACTGCGATCGCGTAGTGTGCCGTAGGCGATCGCCGCAGATAATCAGTACGTGGACGAAGAGAAGTCTGGGCGGAGCGAAAAACCGGAGCGGAGGGTTTCCGAAGCTCTGGATTTTTCACCTTCCTTAGATCCAAACTTTTCAAGAGAAAGCGTCCTTATTTCAATCCCCTAGATTTATCTATGGGTTACTCAGAACTCCTGAAATGTGGTTTACTGGGTGAAAACTTATATTTTCCAACACAGTCATTCCGTTACAATAGTATCAAAATTGGTGACTAAGGGGTTAGTTGTTCAGGCAGCCATTTTTTACTAATGCTTAAATTAAGCTTGATTTTTATGTAATATCAGGTAAAATCTTGACTATAAACCACGGTAATTCGGTCGGAGAATCGTAGATTTTAACCTTATACCCTGATAAATATGCAAATTCTCTGGTTTATTCCTACTGGATCTCATGACGGACGCTATTTAGCCACAGATATTGGCTCTCGTGTGGTAACACCTGATTATTTACAGCAAATTGCCCAAGCTGTAGATAATTTGGGGTATACGGGCGCATTGTTACCCACAGGGAGTTCTTGTGAAGATGCTTGGATTACCGCCGCCGCTTTTATCTCTGTCACCAAGCAGATGAAATTTCTCGTGGCAATTCGCCCAGGAATTACTTCCCCAGGTGCGGCTGCACGGATGGCAGCAACATTTGACCGAATTTCTAAAGGAAGATTGTTGATTAATGTCGTGACAGGTGGAGATCCGGTGCAACTGGCTGGGGATGGTTTGCATCTTAGTCATGACGATCGCTATGATTTAACCGATGAATTTCTCACAGTTTGGCGGGGTATTGTCAGTGGGGAAACAGTCGATTTTAAAGGAAACTACCTCGATATCAAAGGCGGTAAACTCTTATTTCCACCAGTTCAAAAACCCTATCCACCCTTATGGTTTGGTGGTTCATCGGCTGCTGCCAAGCGAGTTGCTGCCAAACACATAGATGTTTACCTGACGTGGGGCGAACCACCACAGCAAGTAGCCCAAAAGATTGCTGAAGTTCGGCAACTGGCGGCCCAACAAGGTAGAACAGTACGTTTTGGGATTCGCTTGCATGTAATTGTGCGAGAAACCGAATCTGCTGCTTGGGATGCTGCCAATGAGTTAATTAAATATGTGGATGAGAATGCGATCGCAAAAGCTCAGAAAAACTTTGCTAGTTCTGATTCTGAAGGACAACGGCGCATGAGTCAACTACATAGTGGTAGTCGAAAAACCTTAGAGATTAGCCCCAACCTGTGGACAGGAATTGGATTAGTGCGCGAAGGTGCTGCTACGGCTTTAGTTGGAGATCCCGACACCGTGGCCGCTAGGATGCTGGAATATCGCAATTTGGGCATAGAAACTTTCATTTTCTCTGGATATCCGCATTTAGAAGAAGCGTATCGCACTGCTGAATTATTATTTCCACGCCTACCTTTGCAGAGCGAACCTACAGTTAGTAACTTTATGGACAAATGTCCTCAAGCCACTTTTCCCGGTGTTACTCGGAATGGGTAAACTGCAATACCCTCTATCCCTAAGCTA
>NZ_JBTYKD010000377.1:0-10400 GCF_054880495.1 Nostoc sp. | reverse complement strand
AAGCCCGAAGATCCACGTCAATTTTATTATGAATGTCCGTTTTTTTGCTTAAGCGCTAATGCCAAGGGTATTCAAGATTTACTCGCGCTCAAGCCGGATATTGCATTGTTAGAGCCAACCGGCAACAATTACAGCAAGCTTTGGGGTACTCACTTAGCCCGCGCTGGGGTAGAAATTCGGTTAGTCGGTCATAAGGAATTACGAAATTATCGAGCTAACCATTTGGCATTACCTGATAAAGATGATGATGCAGATGCTCTGGCGCTGGCGTGCTACTACTTCGACTACCAAAAAGACCCGCGCCGATTTGTCCAAATTCGCGATCGCACTATTGTCAAAATTCGGGAACTGGTGCTTAGGCTGGCACATCTAAACCGCGTTCAGTCCCCGATCATGAATCGTGCGCGTCAAGATTTGGCGTGGCAGTTTCCAGAGGTGGCACTAGTGCGCTCACTTCGCGGTGAAGCTGGTAAAGTGCCGCTACTGTGGGGGTGGCTTGCAAATGAACGCAAAAGTTCCCGCTATGACCGCCTTTACAAAGAATCTGTGGGTTTGGGCATCACTGACACCGTTCGCCAACACGCAAAACGCATCTGTGATCTGCAACGAGAGGAACACGTCATTGAGGCAGAACTAAGGGAACTGCTGGCTAATTCTCAGTTTGAGAATTACCGCACAGTTTTTAAAAGATTTGGGTTTGGCGATCGCCTCTCGTCAGTGATTATTTCCCAGATTTACCCCATTGAAGGGTTCCTGGATGAAAATGGCAAGCCAGAGGTGAGAATCCGCCAGGGGCGAAACTCTAAAAAGCCTACCAAACGCCACCTTTCACTCAGAAGATTTCAAAAAGCTTTGGGCGCTGCTCCTAGCTTGGAAGCTTCCGGCGATAGCCGCAAAGCTAAAGTAGTAGGCGGTTCAGATTTGTGTCGGAAATCTTTGTGGCAGTGGGTGTTTACGAGGATTGAACCCAAGCGATCGCGCCTCAAAAATGAAATTGGTAAAACTTTGGGTGAACAGTTAGATACTGAAAAAGCAGCTGGTCGCCCGGTGAAACTTGTCAGAAACCGGGTTGCAGCCAAAGGAGCGCGTTTGTTGTTCAGAGAATTAGTAAAAGCCTTGGAGTGACAAAATAGAGATTATGACTCCCTATTACAAGTTAGATGAGCATACGCCTGTTGCTGTTGACTTTGAAGAATGGTCTGCCTGGCGCACAACCGCCAATACCCAAGTTATCCTTTCTGTCATTCACGGTTACATCAGCGTTTCAACTGTATTTACTGGGATAAATATTGGCACTGTTGAACAGCCAAAGATTTTTGAGTCATTAGTAACCGGAGGTAGCTGTGATCGCCAAAAACGCTTCTACGCAACTTGGGATGAGGCAATATCTGGGCACTATGACCTTATTATCCAGTCCATCGCCACAACTCCCTATCCCCTAGATTGCTAGAGTGAACGCAGAGATGTACGGCATATAGGGAAGTTTCAAAAATTGCTCCAATCTTATAGGGTGAGATCCTCACCTCACAAGAAATAGTTGGGCGTTGCAAAGACTACAAAAAGATTTGTGAATAGCTGCAATCGCTCTTTCAACAAATGCGGTGATGGTTACTCGTAACCAAAAGGATTTCTCTCAAATTCCCGATTTGGTGCTGGAGGATTGGACACAGTAAAACAGAGAAATTTCAACAAAATGACCAGCCAAACGACAGGAAAAGAGAAGAATGTTAAGATGTCGGTTGTAGAGTTGATTGCAATTTGAATAAGCGATCGCTAGCTGATTGTAATGTCTCAGGTCTTTTGCTGAAGCAGAATCTGATCAATGAATGTCCTTTTTCTGGTTGGCTGAAAAAGCTGGAACCAGGAACTACGGCAACACCAATCTCTTTAATTAGATGGTAAGTGAATTCAATATCTGTTTTGTAGCCGAATTTGGAAATATCTGCAAGCACATAATAGGCTCCTTGGGGAACGAAATAGGGAATGCCAACTTGATCTAGAATCTGTAAAATGCACTCTCGCTTCTGGTGATAAAGTTTGGCTAGTTCTTTATAATAGGATGGTGGCAATTGCATGGCGGCAACTCCGGCTCGTTGCAATGGTGCAGGAGCGCCAACGGTGAGGAAATCATGGACTTTGCGAATCGCTCCTGTCAATTCGGGATTTGCCAAAATGTAACCGACTCGCCAGCCGGTGACGCTGTAAGTTTTAGAAAGGCCGTTGATAGTAACAGTGCGTTCTTCCATGCCGGGAAGGGTCGCTAAGGCGATATGTTGAATATCGTCATAGAGAATATGTTCATAGATTTCATCAGTGAACGCTAACACATCCCACTTTTGACAAAGTTCAGCAATTAAGGTGAGTTCTTCACGGGTGAAGACTTTACCTGTCGGGTTGTGGGGTGTGTTGATAATAATAGCTTTAGTATTGGCATTGAAAGCTTGACGCAACTGTGCTTGATCAAATGTCCAATCGGGGGGATGCAGTGTCACGTAGCGGGGTGTGGCACCAGCTAAAATCACATCAGGGCCGTAGTTTTCGTAATACGGCTCAAATATAATTACTTCCTCACCGGGATCGACTGTCGCCAGCATCACAGCTGCCATTGCTTCTGTGGAGCCGCAGGTGACGGTGATTTGGGTTTCGGGATCGATATCTAAGCCTAGATACCAACGGACTTTTTTGGCGATCGCCTGACGAAAGGGGCGATCGCCCCAAGTGATGGCATACTGGTTGACATCTGCCTCTATTGCTTCGTAAGCTGCCTGTTTTAACTCCAAGGGACAGGGAAAATCAGGGAACCCCTGCGCCAGATTCACTGCACCGTATTGCAGTGCTACCCTTGTCATTTCTCGAATCACCGACTCTCTAAACTGGTTTGCCTTGGCTGATATTTTTTGGCGCACAATCTCACTCACCCCTATACCTTTGTTCATCTCTATTGCGGTTATGCGGGAATTTCTCTAAATCCGCTCAAATCCATAATATCTATAGATTCATCGTAGTATATTCAAATTTCAGATCCAGAGGGAATACAACCTCATAATCTATATACTTAATTATTGAGATGAATAGTCAATTATTAAAGGTACTGATCCAGAATCATCATGAAATCTTTGCACCGTCCCGATCTCTATAGCTGGTCTAATTTCAATCCGGCAAGAAATATTGATTTCAATGGGATTGCCTGGATTCGCCCAGATGGCAACATCTTGATTGACCCAGTAGCCCTATCAAACCATGATTGGAATCATCTGAAATCCCTCGGTGGTGTAGTTTGGATTGTGTTGACGAATTCTGAGCATATCAGGGCAAGTAAAGAAATTGCCGATCAAACCTATGCTAAAATTGTCGGTCCTCTGGCAGAAAAAGACACTTTCCCTATACATTGCGATCGCTGGCTGTCTGATGGTGAAGAATTAGTACCAGGACTTAAGGCGATTGAACTCCAAGGCTCGAAAACTCCCGGTGAATTGGCTCTGTTATTGGAGGAAACAACTTTGATCACAGGGGACTTAGTACGGGCACGCAAAGCAGGTAGCTTAACGATTTTGCCAGATGACAAGCTGCTGAATCGAGAGGAGGCTGTTGCTTCTGTTCGCAGGTTGGCTCAACTGAGTCGGGTAGAAGCTGTGCTGGTGGGAGATGGTTGGCCAGTCTTCCGCGATGGGTGCGATCGCTTACAGGAACTTGCAGCCACGTTGTAAATGGGTGGGGGCGATGCCTACTTTAAGGGCTAGTGGTCTGTCCCATTAATTTTGAGGGGGTTGAGAAACGAACCGCAAAGGACGCGATCGCTCCCTTACAGACTCTGGATGAATAGCGATCACTTAAAGAAATCCGGGAATGATGCGATCGCTATTCATGCAAAGGTAACTATTGAAGCAGGTGTAATATCTGTAATCGCTTGCTGTTGCTCCCTCCATGTTATATGGGGCAAATTTGATTTTGGGTATAACTTTGGCTACTTGAGCTATTCCCGCCAGCAGCAGGGTAAGCGCATCTCAAATGGAATTGACAAAAAATACATTTTGTGTTTTAACGATAGAACAGGAATTTATGGTTCGGTTTATTTCTAGAGGCTAATAGCGATGCCTAATCTATGATCAATAACTAGGGCTTAATGCGATTATTTCGGTCTTTATTGATATTAAAGCTTTCTTATTGACAAGATGCGCTTGCCCTGCACCCCAGTATTCCTAACATACCGCGTTATTCTCGACATACTCTGAATCTACGCTAAACCTTTTCCCGCCGGCAAGTTTCCTTTAAGAAATATTTGGTATCCTAAATTATCCAAATTTTGAATTTCTTTTAAGGGGTGTACGATAAAATTTTTAAGGAGTTTAAAGTGACAATTAAAATATTTAAAGTTCTACCAATGCAATATACCCCCTTTGTTTTTAAAGATGAATTAGGATTCCTTAAAAATCAAGGGATTGAAATGACAGAAGATATAGGTTTAGCCGACATCATACTAGCGTCTAATCTGCGTGTTCTCAGACCTTTAAGAATAGCTTATAGAAAAAAGAAAAAGTATCTCGTTTGGACAAATGAACCGAGATTTGATGTCACATTCAAAAAAATAGACCGAGGATTTTTCTTAATGGGTGATGCCCACATCATGAACATTTATACAGGTGACATATTTGTAAATAATTTTACTCTTCCATTTTTTGATGATTTTTATAGAGAATATTGGAAAGAATCCTTAAAGCCACTAGATAAATTTAATTTTACTGGATTAGATAATCGCCAGATTGTCATAGTTGCAGGATATAGGAATAATCAGAAAACTACAAGTCTGAAAAGAGCAGATAAGGAATTGGATCTATTGTATCTTAGAACCCAGATAGCATTGGCAGGATATCAACTAGGGAAAGTAGATGTTTATGGACCAGGCTGGCCTGATAATATATCCTTAGAAAGTTCAAGACAAGGAGACTATATATCCAGAAAAGTTGAGATTTTAAAACCATATAACTTTAATCTGTGCTTTGAAAATACAAACTTTGATTATTACTGCACTGAAAAAATTTGGGATAGTATTCGCTGCTATTGTCTGCCAATTTACTTTGGGCAGGGAAATAAAATATATGAAGATTTTCCTAAAAATAGTTTCATAGATTATAGTGAGTTTCCCAGTCCAAAGCATCTCTTTGATTATGTCGATACTATGACTGAGCAAGAATTCCTGACTCGCATGAATCTATGTATTAATACTTACAATACAGTTCATGAACAGCTTAAATCTGTTAATAGATATGAAGAATTTATTTTGACGAATGTTCGTAGAATAAAAGAAATAATGGCATCTTAAAACGCACATTCCGCAGATGTTACTCAGGTTATGCTCTAATTGCAGCACCACAATCTGTCCTGGGGCTTCACGGGAGAAAGCAATATTCCCTGGCCCATGTGCTTCACTGATAAAAATTTGCAGTCCGGCAAAAAAATGCTTGGCTGCCACTCTTAAACCTTTGACACCGAGGCGAACATTGGGGTGTTTCCACAGTAGAATATGATGTTCAAAGTAAATTGATTGCTGTTGTCCCAGATGGACATCTACTACAGGTACTACTTCTCCTTCCATTCTTAAATTTAAGTCACCCGAATAAAAAGTTTGTTGGGGATTTCTCAATTCTGGTATCGGTTCACTGCTGAAGTCAGCCATAGTATGGTCTTAAAGATGGTTTAAAGGAAAATCACTCAGCTTAACTATAGTGATTTTATTAACAGGATTGCTACAGGGGCTACAGAACTAGTTACCGAGTGAGTATTGATGGTTGCAATCGCGGCGAACACACCTCAGCAGTTCAATTTTATGCGATCGCCTTTTTAAAGCTGCTCTTACAAGTTTTGATTCAGCAATGCTCCCTGCATCCTAATTCTTAAATTTAGAATTGCTGAGATTTTTTCTGTTGATTTGCCGTAAGGATTCAGGTGTTTGAAACCCAGTCACAGAGATAGTTTCAAAATTGACTTTGGCTTATTAACATACCTTTAGTCGCAATAATGCACGGAAATATAGGCGTTCCGTAATTATTATTGAGAATATAAATTTGTAGTTAATCCCCGGAAAGTATTATCAGGAAACGATTGTAGACATTTTGGTATGACCTGAATCCTTACGATTTGCCGATCTAGCCTGGGTATTCTGGTTCGGAAACGCTCGATTTTTCGGTCAGGAACTTGTAGCGACGCTGTAAATGTGTGGGTAGCAGAGCTAGCTATGCTACCCTACAGGATATTGTGATTCAAATACATGAAAAAGTAAGAAGAATTGTAATGAAAATATTACAGGCCGATGCAAGATCATAGCGCCTGGATTTTATTCTGTTTAACAGGAAAGGCAGGAGGAATACTGCCTTTTATCTCCTACCGGGACTAGAGGGAGCAAGGGTTTGAATCTCGCACAACTTTTGCTTAGACCAAATCATCCGGTGTCGAATCTTATAAGTGATTTGCTCTTCCTCCCTCCTGCCTCTTTCAATTATCAGGAGCAAAGCACGATTCTCCTGTGGAAAGGCTGCGTGATCGAGTGCAGAATATTTACAATATTGTCTAAAATTATGGATAATTCCCCAGTGGTCGCTCAAACAGATGCATCCTTACCAAATCACACTCACGAAAATATACTTTTAGTGGAGTCAGTAGTTGGATCAAATTCTCCTATAAAGGAAAAGGTAGGAACTGACCTTGACTCTCGCATGATGCTGCGGTGTTTAGAACTTGCTCGCCGCGCTTTAGGACGCACTTCCCCAAATCCGCTAGTGGGAGCGGTGATTGTCAAGGATGGCGAGATTGTCGGCGAAGGGTTTCATCCTCGTGCAGGTGAGCCTCATGCAGAAGTGTTTGCCTTGAGGGCCGCAGGCGTTGGCTCTCGTGGTGCAACAATCTATGTCAACCTCGAACCTTGCAATCACTACGGACGTACTCCCCCTTGTTCGGAAGGGTTGATCCAAGCAGGGGTAGCAAAAGTGGTGGTGGGTATGCTTGATCCCAATCCCCTGGTAGCTGGAGGTGGTATTGCCCGTTTACGTGCGGCGGGGATCGAAGTCTTGGTAGGAGTAGAAGAGTCAGGTTGTCATCAGCTAAATGAAGCTTTTGTGCATCGCATTCTTTACAAACGACCTTTGGGAATTTTAAAATATGCCATGACTTTAGATGGCAAAATTGCTACCACCTCTGGTAACAGCGCCTGGGTGACAAGCCAAGATGCTCGCAATGAAGTACATCAACTGCGAGCGGCTTGTGATGCAATAATTGTCGGTGGTAATACAGTCCGACAGGACAATCCTTACTTAACCAGCCATCAGGTGGGGGTACATAATCCCCTGCGGGTGGTGATGAGTCGCCATCTCAACTTACCGGAAAGCGCCCATCTGTGGGAAACTGCGGATGCTCCAACTTTGGTGTTGACAGAGGAGGCTGCTAACCCCGATTTTCAAGAACTGTTGCTCGACAAAGGGGTGGAGGTAGTGAAATTCACATCACTTACACCCGATAAGGCAATGACGTACTTATATAAGCGGGGTTTTTGTAGCGTGTTGTGGGAGTGTGGTGGGATCTTAGCTGCAAGTGCGATCGCTCAAGGAGCAGTGCAAAAAGTTTTAGCATTTATCGCCCCGAAAATCATTGGTGGTAGCATTGCTCCCACACCTGTGGGCGATTTAGGTTTTACTACCATGACTGAGGCGTTGTCTCTAGAACGTGTTCGTTGGCGTGTAGTCGGCTCTGACTGCTTAGTGGAAGGTTATTTTCCCCAAAAAGCCAATAGTCAATAGTAATAACAGTTAGTAACTTTATAGACAAATGTCCTCAAGCCACAATTCCTAAGTGTTAATCGGAATGGATAAACTGCAATACCCTCTATCCCTAAGCTAAAAGCCGCTGGGACTACCTTTCTTGTAATGTTCAAACTCCCATTAACATCTGCGTGGATAAGTCTAACGTCCTTGGATTTTTACCAAGCACGTTTAACACGCTTTCCACTGAAGCGATGTTTTTCCCCTTTTTTATAAACCGGAATTGGGTCTAAATCCAAAAATGACGAAGCACTTGTGTAAGATTCTTCATTAATCACAACAGTCATGCCAATTAATTCAGCTTTGTATTGCAACTGTTGAATAAAACGAGAATGAGGAATACTTACGAAGTTCGTTAGAATCTAACAACACTTGCATTTCGGTTTGTTTCACTAACCACTGCACCAAACTAGCATCATCCAGTTATAAGAGGAGCTTGGCTTGGGCGGTTTCAACCACTGACCAAAGCAAAGCTGACGCATAGTAGGAGTCATCAAACCTCAATGGAATAATTGGCTTAACTCTCTTCAGATTACACAATTACGATCGCAGTTTACAACATGAAGTAGAAGCTGAGACAAGTAAGCTAAATTTAAAATCTAACTTTTGAGATCAACTTTTCCCAGGAAATTAACACCTTTTGCCTGTCGATGGACTCACAAAATCATGTAAATCTACATCCCAAATGCTGATGTAAATAAAATCACATTCTTGGCGGATAATCTGACCTTTAACTGAGCCATTCTTGAAACTAAAATTATCTGACTGGCGCTGTTGTACCTGTTTTAGTCCCTGCTTAATTTTTTCAGTGGCTTGCCCATCTAACAATCCATTTAAGGTAGTCTGCATTACCTGTGGGTCTACCGATTGGGCAAAAGATACCTCAGTTTGACGCAGCACTTGGGAATTACGATCAAATAAGTAGCCAAGGTCAATTTTATCTGGCACAAGTTTGTAAACGACAGCACGGGTTTTGCCCCATGAGCCTCTTAAATCTTGATTTGGTTTGCCGAGGGTAGCTTCTACGATGTTTCTTGCTGTACCTGTAGGGAATGCGGGAACGCTTTCTCTGCTAATAGTGGCAGCTAATTTACTGCGCGGTTTGTTCTGTGGGGTGGAACGCGCTTCTGGTGTGGGAACTGTGTTGGTATTGCCCAGATCCGGCATCGCCTCCTTCTCTGGTTCTGGCTGTGGTGTGGATACTACTACTGCTGCTGGAGTATCTAAAATTACAGGCTTCTTTTTTCGCTGTGGTGTGGATACAACTGGGGGCTTAAAGGTTGGAAAAGGATCGGGAATTACTGGCTGTTGTGGTCGTGAGATTGGTACAACTGGAACTGGAGAAGTTTGGGAAGAAACAGGTGGTTCGGGAGATGGAGAAGTCGTGGGCAAAGATTCTGGTGATGGGGTGGGACTTGTAGCAATAGTTATCTCAGGTTGTTGCTGACGAGTGATGCTAGAAATTGCGATCGCACCAACCAAGCCGCCTACCAGTAAACTACCAATAATTACAACAGGTTTTTGCCAGTTTCCCCCAGAGTCAGACTGGGCGATACCTTCGGTGAGCTTCGCTAACGCAGAATTTTTTTGTGGGGAATATAATGGCTGAGTTTGTCGAGTCGGTGTAGCAGTGGGAGAAAAACTGACTGTGGAAGTATTTGCAACTAACTCAGTCGGTATATTAGTAGCAGACTGCAAGGCGTGTAGCATTTTACTAGCAGTGCTGTAGCGATCGCCAGCATGAGGCTTAATTGCTTGATTGATTACCGCCGCAAATTGGGAAGAGACGTTAGGGGCGTACTGCTGCCAAATTATTTCCCCAGTTTTGGGATCAGTTAGTAGTTGTTGTGAATGTTTACCAATCAGTAGATAAATTGCCGTCAAACCTAAGCTATAGATATCAGTGGCGTAAACTGGACGGCCTACGGCTTGTTCACTAGGCATATATCCAGGCGTACCAATGACTAGCGATCGCGTCGGGTATCCTGGAGAATTCCCCACTGAACGAATTGTTTCTTTGACTGCACCAAAATCAATCAAAACTGGCTTGCCATCACCAGAACGCAGAATGATGTTATCTGGCTTGATATCCCGGTGAATAATCCCTTTGCTGTGAACATAATCTAAGACTGAAAGCAGACTCAAGAGAATTTGCCGAACAGTAGTTTCACTCTCAAATCCTTTGGCTTCGACAATTTTTGTTAGGGTTTGGCCGTGAATCCATTCTTGGACGAGGTAAAACTGCCCGTTCTCAGAAAAGTAGGCGTAGAGTTTAGGAATTTGGTAACTACTTTCACCCAAATATTCCAACGTTGCTGCTTCGCGTTCAAACCGTTGTTGAATAAGTTGGTAGGTTTGCGGATCATTATTGGTTATCGGTTTGAGTTGCTTGATCACACAGCGACGGCAAGAAGGCATGTGGACATCTTCTGCTAGAAAGGTTTCGCCAAACCCACCAGCGCCGATTACCTGAATAACTTGATAACGATTGTTCAGCAGGGTTATTGTCATGAAAAATTACAAGCGTAGACACCAAAGACACTCCGCCTCTGGGCTTGTCGTTAGACATCGCCCTTTTCAAATGTACATCAG